>JAYWAX010000657.1:0-22425 GCA_043782125.1 Acetobacteraceae bacterium
GCCGCCCCCGCGCTTGCGCCACGAGACGATCCGCCGCGTCATCAACCGTTTGGTCACCGATCTTCTGGTCGAAACCCGGGCGCGGCTGGCGAAACTCGCCCCGAAAGACGCCGATGCGATCCGCCGGTCCCGGTCCCGCGTGGTCGGGTTCAGCCCGGCGATCGCCGAGGCCAATCAGGCGATCAAGGATTTTCTGTTCGCGAGGATGTACCGGCACTGGCGCGTCAATCGCATGAGCGCGAAGGCGCGGCGTCTGACCGAGGAAGTGTTTCGGATTCTGCACGGCGATCCCTCGATGCTGCCGGACGACTGGCGGGGACGGGCGGGGGAAGCGGGGACGCAACGCGCGGCGATCGTGGTCGGGGATTACGTTGCGGGGATGACGGACCGGTACGCGATGGACGAGCACAAGCGGCTGACGGATATCGCGGTGAACGGGTAAACGACCCCGACAGGGGATTTCTTGCCGCTTGTTCGATCGGACTCTGCGTCCGATCGGGCGCCGGGTTTGCGTCGGCGCCTTATAGCTACCGCATATCTACCGCCCAAACGATCGACCCATCGCGACGCCCTCTCCGCGTCATGGCACGCCCCCGAGCGGGCCATCGGGGACGGCACACCTTTGCGAGAGAGGCCGCTATAAACCGCGGAAAGCGCCTCTCGCCCGATCGCCGTGCCGCGCCCGATGGCCCGGTCGAGCCGTGCCATGACGTGGGGGCGAGGCCGTGCAGAGAGTCAGCCATTCGGACGTTTTGTATTACTGGCGTCGGCCCGGGCCGCGCGCCCACGGCGAATGGAGACGCCCCGAGCAAATCCCCCTCCAATCCAGGCCCCCCTCCAATCCAGGCCTTGCCGGGCCGCGCCAGCTTTGCGATGCATGCGCGGCCCGGCCGCGATTTTTATCCGTGCGCCCCAATTCGCCCGAAAGCGCTGTTCCATCCCCATGACCGATCTCTTCGCCACGATCCGCCAGACCGTCCTCACCGCCGTCGCGGCCGCCGTCCCCGGCCTGCCGCCCGAGATCGCCGCCCGCGTCGAGGTCACCCCAACCCGGGAAACCGCGCACGGCGATATGGCCACCAACGCGGCGATGGTCTGCGCCAAGGCCGCGCGCCAGGCACCCGCGAAGCTCGCCGCCGCCATCGCCGAAGCGCTGCGCACCGATCCAGCGATCCTCCAGGCCGACGTGGCCGGGCCGGGTTTCGTGAATTTGAAGCTGGACCCTGCGGTATTTCGCGCCGTCCTGCCCGCCGTCCTGCGCGCTGGCGAGGCGTACGGCGATTCCCCCCTTGGTCTGGGCACGCGCGTGAACGTCGAATACGTCTCCGCCAATCCCACCGGACCGATGCATATCGGTCATTGCCGCGGTGCGATCGTTGGCGACGCCTTGGCGAATTTGCTCGCCAAAGCCGGGTTCGCCGTCACCAAGGAATATTACATTAACGACGCAGGCGCCCAGGTGGCGGCGTTGGCGTGGGCGGCTTACTGGCGCTACCTCCAGGCCATCGGCACGGCAATGACCGAGGCAGAATTCGCCGAAGCCGTACCGGGCGGGCTGCAATACCGGGGCGAGTATCTTATTCCGGTCGGCGAAGACCTGGCGCGCGTCCATGGCGGCACTTTCGCGACTGCGGACAAGACCATCGCTGCGCCGGAGCTGTGGATGGAAACCGTGCGCGACACCGCGATCCAGCAGATGATGGTGGAGATCCGCGAGGACCTGGACCGGCTTGGCGTACGCCAGGATGTCTTCAGTTCCGAACGCGCCCTGGTTGCCTCCGGCGCGGCCGACGCGATCGTCGCGAAGCTGGAGGCCGACGGGCTGGTTTACGAGGGCGTGCTGGAACCGCCGAAAGGCAAGACTCCGGAGGACTGGGAACCGCGCCCGCAAACCCTGTTCCGGGCGACGAATTTCGGCGACGACGTGGACCGCCCGCTGCGGAAATCCGATGGGTCCAACACCTATTTCGCCAACGATATCGCCTATCACAACGACAAGGCCTCCAGGAATTTCGATATTCTGATCGACGTACTGGGCGCGGACCATGGCGGCTACGTGCCTCGCATGAAAGCCGCCGTCCGCGCGATCTCTCGGGACCGCGTGAAGTTAGAGGCGGTGTTGTGCCAGATCGTCCATATCGTGCGCGGCGGCCAACCCGTGCGCATGTCGAAACGCGCGGGGACGTACGTCACTCTGCGCGATCTGCTGGAAGAAGTCGGCCGCGACGCCGTCCGCTTTACCATGCTGTTTCGAAAAGCCGACGCGCAGATGGAGTTCGACCTGGATCAGGCGATCGCCCAGACCCGCGAAAACCCGGCTTTCTATGTGCAGTACGCCCATGCCCGCTGCCGTTCGGTCCTTCGCGCCGCCGCCGAGACCTACCCGGCCGCAGATCTGACGCCGGAGGCCTTGGCGAACGCCAATCTGGAGAGCCTGACGGACGACGCCGACACCGCGCTGATCCGCCGCCTTGCCACCTGGCCGCGTACCGTTGAAGCGGCAGCCATCGCGCGCGAGCCGCACAGAATTGCGTTTTTTCTCTATGACCTGGCGGGTGACTTTCATATGCTGTGGAACCGGGGACGGGAGGATTCCACCCTCCGATTCCTTCAGGCCGAGCGGCCCGTGGAAACGAAGGCGCGACTGGCTCTGGTGGCGGCGACGGCGATCGCGATCCGCTCAGGTTTGCGGGTCATGGGGGTCGAGCCGGTCGAGGAAATGCGCTGAGCGTCCGGGATTGCCCCGTCCGGAGGCAAAATATTGGGAGAAGCGATCGTGTCGGACCACGCCAGTGCCTCCGGGCCCAGTTCCGGCTCTCAACTGTCCGAACCCATGTATCGGGCGTCTCATGCCGACGATCGGGGCATAGACCCGGGTACGATGCGGCTGCTCTCTCTGATGGGGCTGGGTGGCGTCGTCATCCTGGCGGGAATCGCGATCTATAGCCTGACCGGACACTCCGGCGGCGATATCCCGGTGGTGCAACCCGACTCGCGGCCGCTGCGCGTGAAGCCGGATAATCCCGGCGGCATGGCGACCGGTCCAGAAAGCAAACTCTCGAATCCCAATGAAAGCCGGCTCGCGCCCGGGACCGAAGAACCGAACCCGCAGGCGCTGCGCACGGGTCCCGAACCCGCCAGGACGCTGGCCGTCCCCCCGCCCAGGCCGGTCGGGAAAACATTCAGCGTGCAACTTGCGGGTGTGAAGACAGAGGCCGACGCACAGGCGGCCTGGGATCGCCTGTCGAAGAAAATGCCGGACGTGTTGGCGCAGCGCCGTCCGCTGTTCCTGAAAACGAGCGAAGCTGGCGTCAACGCGTGGCGCCTGCGCACCGGTGGCTTCGCGGACGTGCCGGCGGCCAAAGCCTTCTGCGACAAGGTCAAAGCCAAGGGCGGCCAATGTACCGTCGCCGAGTCTTGAACGATTTGGGATTTTCAATCGGCGGGGTTCGCGCGCAGCGAGACGCCGGGGTTTCACCCCGGAGCCGACGAGGGCGCCGCCCCTCGACACCGCCAAGGCTGGGCCTTGGATCCCGTCAATTGGGTTGGTTGTGTGAGGGGGCTGCGCGATTGTTGAAACGTCGCGGCAGGCCCCCTCTTATACCTATCGCCCGGACGATTCGCCCGGCGCGACGCCCTTTCCGCGTCATGGCACGCCCCCGAGCGGGCCATAGGGAGCGGTACGCCATTGCGAGACTGGCCACGATTAACTGCGGCAAGCGCCTCCGGTCCGATCGTCGTGCCGCGCCCAATGGCCCGATCAAGTCGTGTCAGAACGTGGGGGAGAGGCTGTCCCGAGAGTCGATCGTTCGGACGTTCGATATTGCCACCAACCCAACAATTGGATTGCATAAACGTGCCGTAGCTGGGGCTCGAAGGGGCAAAGCCCATCGTGGGGTCGAGGGCAAAGCCACTGCGGCGCCCCCGGCGCGAACCTCCATCCCGTGAAAGCCGCGATCGTCGGGATTGCCGGGCCGCGCCTTGACGCGCGGGAGGCAGCGTTGTTCCGGACCCATCCGCCAGCGGGCGCGATCCTGTTCGCGCGCAACATCCAGGACCCGGCGCAGCTCGCGGCGTTGATGGCCGATCTGTGGGGCGTATTGCCGCCCGAGGCCGTGACGATGGTGGACCAGGAGGGCGGCCGGGTCGCCCGGCTGCGCCCCCCGCACTGGATCGCGCATCCGCCGGGCCGCGCATTGGAAACAATGCGCCGCGCCTGGCTGAGCGGCGCGGCGATCGGGGCGCAGTGCGCCGCGGCCGGTTTCGACACCGTCGCGGCGCCCATACTCGACCTGTCGGTGCCCGGCGCGCACGACGTGATCGGCGACCGGGCCTTGTCGGAAGACCCGGAAACAGTGGCGCGTCTGGGCCGGGCCTTCGCGGAGGGGTTGCTCGCCGCGGGCATTCAGCCGATCGGCAAGCACGCGCCGGGCCATGGCCGCGCGCGGGTCGATAGCCATTTGTCGCTGCCAGTGGTGGAAGCAAACAACCTGGACGCCGATTTCCTGCCGTTTGCGCGCAACGCCGATCTGCCATGGATGATGACCGCGCATATCGTATATCCGGCGCTGGACCCCAATTGGCCCGCGACGTTGTCTCCGTTCGTGATCGGCGAGATCGTGCGCCGCCGTTTCGGCTTTCAGGGTGTTCTGGTCACCGACGACCTCGCCATGAAGGCCTTGGCGGGCGAACCGGCCGATCTCGCGCGTCAGGCCCTGGCGGCGGGCTGCGATCTCGCGCTTTATTGCAGCGGCGTGTTCGCACCGACTGCGGCGTTGCTCGCGTCTTGCCCCGATGCCACCGATCTCGCGCGCGAACGCATGGCGGGCGCGCGGACGAAGGCGGCGCGGGCGCGGCTGAATTTGGATTTGGATGCACTCGCGCGCGAGCGCGACCGGAGTACGACATGATCGCCGAGTATCTGACACGCGCCGCCCTGGCGATCGTGCCGGTCGTTTTTGCCATCACGCTACATGAGGTGGCACACGGCTACGCGGCACTCGCCCTGGGCGATCGCACCGCGCGCGATCAGGGGCGGCTGTCGCTGAATCCGATCAAGCACATCGATCGGATGGGGACGATTATCGTGCCGGGATTCCTGCTGATCAGCCAGTTGCTGACAGTCGGCAAGATCGTGTTCATGTTCGGGTGGGCAAAGCCCGTGCCGGTATCCGCCTGGCGGTTCGCCAATCCCCGGCGCGGCATGGCTTTCGTCGCCATGGCCGGACCCGCGATGAACTTCTTTCTCGCCTGGCTCGCCGCGCTGGTGCTGATCTGGGGCACCGATCCGCGCGCGCATTCGCTGGTCTCGGTCGGGCTGTTCGATTTCATCCTGGTCAACATGGCGCTTGGTTTGTTCAACCTGCTGCCGATCCCGCCGCTGGACGGCGGCCGGGTCGTCGTCGGCATTCTCCCCGAAGCCCTCGCCCGGTCCTGGGCGCAACTCGAACGCTTTGGCATCTTTATCGTGCTTGGCGCGCTGGTCTTGCTGCCGCATGCCTTCGGGATCGATCCCATCGGCGACACCTTCAACCATGTCCTGCCCTGGGCGACGCGCCTGATCTTTTGGGCTGCCGGGGCCAATGTCTGACGTCCGCCCAGCCAACGAGGGAACGCCCTTCGGCGACAGTCTGGCGTTGAAGCTGGAAGGGTTCGAAGGCCCGCTGGACCTGCTGCTGGACCTGGCCCGCGCGCAAAAGGTCGATCTCGCGAAGATTTCCATCCTCACCTTGGTCGATCATTACATCGCGGCGATCGAAGGCGTTCGCAAAATACGCCTGGAACTGGCAGCAGAATGGCTGGTCATGGCGGCCTGGCTCACGTGGTTGAAGTCGCGGCTGCTGGTGCCCGCCGGAACGGACGATCCGGAAGACGCCGAGCTGGCCGCGGAACGCCTGACCAGTCAATTGCAGGCGTTGGAACTGATCCGCGCGGCGGCGGCGTGGCTGGGACGCCGGAATGTGCTGGGACAGGATGTCTTCGCGGCCGGGGCCGCGGAAGATCATGTCGTTGTCGATCGCTCCCGCCTGATCATCGACCAGGCGGCGTTCCTGTCGGCCTATCTGCGCGCGATCCGCCGCGGCACGAAAGCCACGATTTACCAGCCGCGCAAGTTGACCTGGTTCACCGTGCAAGACGCGCTGAAACGCCTGCGCGCCTTGTTGGGCGGCATGCCGGACTGGAGCGAGATGGACCGCTTCCTGCCGGAACTTCTGGGCGGCTCCTTGGAACGCCGCGCCGCGATGGCAAGTATCTTGCTCGCGAGCCTGGAACTGGCGCGCGACGGCCAGGTCCGGCTGCGCCAGGAAGATGCGTTCGGCCCGATCCAGGTGGGCCGCGGCGGAGGCGAGGCCGGGCTTGATCCGCCGTGACAATCCCGCCGGTGTTTTCAGCTGTGTCTGTTGGCCCAGTGTCCCCTGAACCAGTGTCCCCTGAACCAGTGTCCCCTGGCCCAGTGTCCCCTGGCCCGGCACCCCCTCGGGAGCCTGACGAAGCGATCTTGCGCCTGGTCGAAGCCGTGGTGTTCGCCAGCGAGACGCCGGTGACACCGCGCGCTCTGTCGCAACTGCTGCCGGACGATGTGGACGCGGTGGCGGCGATTGACGCTTTACGCGCTCGCTATCGAGGGCGCGGGATCGAACTGGTGGAGATTGGCGGCGGTCTGCGGTTCCGCACCGCGCCGGACCTCGCGCCGTATTTGCGCAAGGTGGTGCGGGTGTCGCGCCGGCTGCCAAGAGTGGCGCTGGAGACTCTGGCGATCGTTGCTTACCATCAGCCGGTCACGCGCCCGGAGATCGAGGACATCCGCGGCGCGGGCCTGTCCCAGCAAACCCTGGACGTCCTGCTGGAAAACGAACTGATTGTCGCGCGCGGCCGCAAGGAGACTCCCGGGCGGCCGACGTTGTGGGGCACGACGCCGAAATTCCTGGAGTATTTCGGACTGACGGATCTTCGCGAATTGCCAAGACGGCAGGACCTGCTGTTGGAGACCGCGCGACCCCAAACCACCGGCGAGAAAGCCGGTGAGGCGGCGGAGCCAAAGCCCGGGGACCCCGATGCAGCGGAACAATAGGCGAATTCCCGTTTTCGCAGGCATTCGCGGCTTGACCTGGCGGGCGCAGATGCGCATGTTCCGCGCCTGATTTACCATCCGTCCCGCCCACCATGGACGGGATCACGTCGATTGAGGACCAGGCCATGGCCAAAAGCAACACCGTGCAGATCAAACTGGTGTCCACTGCGGATACCGGCTTTTTCTACGTCACCAAGAAGAACGCGCGCGCGCAGACCAGCAAGCTGGAACTGAAGAAATACGACCCCGTGGCGCGCAAGCACGTCGTGTTCAAGGAAGGCAAGATTAAATAGGCATCGGGCCTTCTTCGCGGCCAACCGCGGCGCGAAGCTTCACAAAACCCGCGCTCCCTGGTTTGCTCGCGATGCGGCAAACCAGGGAGCGCGGGTTTTCCGCGTGATCGCGGCTATACCCGGCCCGCGCCACTCCTTCACAGACCCTGCCGCGGACCTGGTCTTCCCGCGTCGCGATTGGCGCTTCCCGTTATGCGATCCCGGCGCCGCCCGGTTTCAGCCCACTGCCGCCATCGGCGCGAGTTCGATCCGGTTCCGGCCACGCCGTTTGGCCGCGTACAACGCCTGATCGGCGGCATTCAGCAGCGCGTCCGGCGTGGCGATGTCCGGCGACGAACAGGCGACTCCGACGCTGACACTCAGCAAATGACGATGGCCGGGCGTTGGCTCGAACACCGCAGCCTCGACGGCGAGGCGAAGCCGTTCGGCGGCTCCGGTCGCCTCCTCGACGCTGGAGCCGGGCATGACAACCACGAATTCCTCGCCGCCGTATCGGGCGAGCGAATCGAAAGCGCGGATATTGGCGCGCAGATTGTCGGCGATCAGCTTCAAGGCGATGTCGCCGTTGGCGTGTCCGTAGCGGTCGTTGACCGATTTGAAGTGATCGACGTCGATCATCAGCAGGGCGATCGGCGGCCCCTCGTGCCCGCGCATCAACCCGGCCAGATGCCGGCGGAGGTAGCGCTGGTTATAGAGCGAGGTCAGCGGATCGGTCAGCGCGAGTTCCAGCGCGGTGCCAAGGTCGGCCCGGAACCGGTCCTGATAGATTTTGCGTCGGATTTGGTTCCGCGCGCGGGCCCGCAATTCGTTTTCATCAACCGGCATTGTCAGCCAGTCGCTGGCGCCCAGTTCGAAGCCGCGGAGAACCCGGGCGCGTTCCCCGGACTCGGCGACCAACAGCAAGGGGGTCTCGTGGGTCGAATCCGCCGCGCGCAGGGCGGAAATCAATTTCAGCGGATCGTCGTTCGGAAGCCGCAGATTGATCACGATCAGGTCGTATGCGTTTTGCGCGGCGGCGGACAACGCTTCGGCGCCTGTTCGGACCGGATCGGTCACGATCCCGTCAAGCGCCAGCGCGCGGGGGATCGTGTCGCCGTTGGTATCCCAGGCATCGATGGCCAGCGCACGCGTGCCGGCGACACCGGGGATCGACGTGTGATCGCCGCCAAGTCCCAAAGCCTGGGCTGTCTCCACGCGCGCGCGCCATTCGTCCAGCAGGCGTTTCAATCGGACAAGGCTGCGCACCCGGGCCATGAGCGTGTCGTATTCGACCGGCTTGGTAAGGAAATCGTCGGCCCCGGCCTCCAGCCCGCGCAACCGCTCCGCCGATTCGCCAAGCGCGGTGACCATGACCACCGGGATATGGAGCGTCGCCTGGTGTGCCTTCAGCAGACGGCAGCATTCGAAGCCGTCCATGCCCGGCATCATCACGTCCAACAGGATCAGGTCCGGCTGCCAGGTTTTCGCGCGGTCCAGCGCCTCGAACCCGTCGCGCGCGCTGGATACTTGGTAGTATTCGGCCGACAGCCGCGCTTCCAGCAACCTGGTGTTGGTGGGCACATCGTCAACAATGAGGATACGGGCTGTCATGTTCGGGCGATGCCTATCCCACGCGACCGGCTACGATGGCCTGCCAACGAGCGTCGAATAACGTTTAACATCATAATTTGGACAAGCAAAGCACCGTTTGCGGGAAGAATCGTGCCGCGCCGCCTGCCGGCGCCGTGTCCGATGGCCCGGTCAAGCCGTTCCACGATAAAAAAAGCCCGGTCCGCGCCCAATGCCGACGCGGCCAACGGCGCGGCGTTGTGGCATTCCCCGGCCCGTGGAGGTAGCTTCTGGGGATTGAACCAGGAGAGTCCTTGCCATGGCCCCGCCCCCACCCTTCGGCGCAAACTCTGCCGCCGCGCGCGATGTCGCCAACGTCTTGCATCCCTATACCGACCTGAAAACGCATCTGGAGGTGGGGCCGATGGTCGTCACCCGCGGCCAGGGCGTGCGCATCTGGGACGACACCGGCAAAGAATACATTGAAGGCATGGCGGGCCTGTGGTGCGCGGCGCTGGGATTCGATAACGAACGCCTGATCCAGGCCGCCGTGACCCAGATGCGGAAGCTGCCTTTCTATCACGCCTTCGCCGCCAAATCGCACGAACCCATGATCGATCTGGCGGAAATGCTGATCGAGCGGGCACCAGTGCCCATGAGCAAGGTGTTTTTCGCGAATTCCGGCTCGGAAGCCAACGACTCCGCAATCAAAATGATCTGGTATCTCAACAACGCTCTGGGCCGGCCCAAAAAGAAGAAAATCATCGGCCGCTGGAAAGGCTACCATGGGATCACCATCGGCGCCGCGTCATTGACCGGGCTGCCCGCGAACCATCGCAGCTTCGACGTGCCGCTGGCGGGGTTCCTCCATACCGCGACACCGCATTATTACCACGGCGCGCTGCCAGGCGAATCCGAGGAGGAGTACGCGACCCGGCTGGCGAACGAACTCGACGCACTGATCGTCAAGGAAGGCCCCGATACGATCGCCGCCATGTGGGCCGAACCGATCATGGGCGCGGGCGGCGTGATCGTTCCGCCAAAGGGGTATTTTCCGAAAATCCAGGCGGTGCTGAAAAGGCATGACGTGCTGTTGGTCGCCGACGAGGTGATCTGCGGATTCTGGCGCACCGGCCAGTATTGGGGCTCCCAGACGCTGGACATCCAGCCCGACATCCTGGTCTGCGCCAAGGCGCTGTCCGCGTCTTATTTGCCGATCAGCGCCGTCCTGGTGAACCAGTTCGTCTTCGACGCGCTGGCCAAAGAGAGCAACGCGATCGGCACGTTCGGCCACGGCTTCACCTATTCCGGCCACCCGGTGCCCGCCGCCGTCGCCATCGAGACCTTGAAAATCTACGACGAAATGAACATGGGCGGCCATGTCGCGCAGGTTGGTCCCCATTTACAGAGTGAACTGCGCCGCCGTTTCGAGGATCATCCTCTGGTCGGCGAAATCCGCGGGACCGGCCTGATCGCAGCCGTGGAGCTGGTCGCGGACACGCAAACGCACGCGAATTTCGATCCACGTGCGAAAATAGGCGCCCGGCTGACGAAACTCTGCGAGGAAAACGGTGCGATCCTGCGCGCGACCGCCAACGATTCGCTGTGTTTTAGCCCGCCCTTGATTATTTCCATCGCGGAGATCGACGCGCTTCTGGACCGCGTGAGCACGTCGCTGGACGCGCTGACGGTCCAGTTGCGCCGCGAGCAAATTGCCGTCGTAAAATAGGGCGGACAAAGCGGGCGGGGCGCACAAAAACGTGCCCCGCCAGCCCAGAACGATTTAAGCCGGCAGTCGTGGCACGAATTTTCCGTCGCCCGGCTTTGCCAGAACGCGCTGCCCGTCCCAGATCGTCCGCCCGCGCAACCAGGTCGCGGCCACCCGCGCGCGCATTGCGGTTCCATGCCACGCCGACCAGTTCATCTCCGGACGATCCACCAGAGATGCCTCGTCGAACACGAAATTCCCCCGCTCCAAGACCATCATATCCGCATCCGAGCCAATCCGCAGCGCGCCCTTTCTGGGCCATAACCCATGCAATTTGGCGCTTCGCTCCGCGCAATAAATTGCCATCAGCGTTGGCGGCAACCCGCGTTCTTCCAGCAGCGTAAACATCAACGGCGCGAAACTTTGCAGCCCGGTCAAACCGGCGCCGCAGTCGAAGATGTTGTCGCCTGTCTTGCGTTCCCGCGGCCAGGGCGCGTGGTCGGTGGAAATATAGGCGATTTTATCCGCCAGCAGCGCCGCCCACATCCGTTCCACCTCGGCCGCGGTACGGAATGGTGGATTGCACTTCCCAAACCCTTTCAGGCGGACAATGTCGGCCTCGGTCATGCAGAGATAATGGAGACAGGTCTCGCCAGTGGTTTTCGCGCCCATCGCGCGGAATTGTTCCGCCAGTTCGAAACCGCGCGCGATCGACGAGTGCGCGATATGCACGTGCGCGCCGGTTTCCAGCGCCATCTCGAAAATTTCCAGATCGGCCATCGATTCCGCCAGCGGCGGGCGGGTGCGGCAATGCATGATCGGATCGGTGCGGCCCGCCGCGCGTGCCTCCGCCGTCAGCGTTTCCACCAACTCCTGATCTTCGTTATGGATCGCCACCGGTAAACCCGTCTTCGCGATTTCCCGAAACGCCGCCAGCATCGTCGGATGGTCGATGCGCGGGAACCGCACGGCGTCGTATTCATAGGTTGACAATTTGAACGCCGAAATCCCGCCCGCGGCGAGCTCGGGGATCGCATGCACGCCGCCAATCTTCGTAATGGTGCCGTAAAGCGCCATATCGACATGCGATGTCCGCTCGACCCAACCGATCTTTTCCCGCAACAGCGCGGCGTCTGTCACCGGATGCGGGACATCGTACGGCATGTCGCAGCAGGTCGTGACCCCGCCCGCCGCCGCGCAACGCGATGCGCTTTCAATCCCCGGCCATCCCGTCGACGACGAAGTATGCATGTGGCCATCGACGAGTCCGGGCAAAATCAGATGCTCGCCATAAGACACCGTCTCCACCGCGGGGGGCGGTGCTCCCTGTCCGATGGCCGCGATTTTCTCGCCGCGGATCGCGACATACCCATTGGGCAGAATCGCGTCCGTCGTGACGACGGTGCCCAGTACCACGCGGTCGAACGGTGTTGACACTTATATATAGGCATCCTTCGGTGCATTTCGGACCTCTGCCCCAAAGTTCCGAGACAGCCCGGATCCAGGCTGACGTTAACGCCGCGCATTGTCCAGAGCGCCGACCGCTTGACTTGCCGATCGGAGGGAGGAGCGCCTACCATCGGTCCAACCGGTCAGGGAGTGAATCATGGCAAGTATACTGGAGTTGGCGCATCTCGCCGACGACGTTTATCAGGATCGCTCGACCGGCAGCGGGCCCTGGCACCGGATCAACAGCCGGCCTCCCGCGGACGGCATCGCCGGATTTTTCGGCGCCAGTTATCGCAACGGTAACGTCATTGTTCTGGCCTTCCGCGGCAGCGAAACGAACGATGTAGGGCGGGACTGGATCGTCAACGATGGCGCCATTCTTTGCAAGATATTGCCGCTACCGCAGATCCGCGAGGCGGAACATTTCACGATGACCACCTTGGCGAGCATCGGCTCCTCGGTTTCGGTATATATCGCCGGACATTCTCTGGGCGGCGCATTGACGCAGGTCGTGGCGGGCGGGCGGGCCCATGTCACGGGTGTCACCTTCAATGCGCCGGGCATGGCCGACCATCATTTTCCGGGTCATGCCCGGTTTGGCAACGCGGCACATATCGTAAATTTGCGGGCGGCGGGCGATCCCGTGAGCAAGTTCGGAAAATTCATCGGTAAAGGCCCCATCACGGTTCCTCACGGTCATGGCGGCAACGCCGCGCAGGTGCATCACAGCCATGGCGGCGGTATGTTCGCGGGGATCGTAAGTCATGTGGCCTCAGGTGCCGGTCGCGTCGAACATGTCGGCAAGGCCGTGCTCCATGGCGCCGATGCGCACTCGATGACCAAGTTCATCGCCGACATTGCTGCCGATCCGATCGGCAAGAAAACGCCGGAACAACTTTTGGCTCGTTGAGCGCGCAACGCCTTGCCGCGGCGGCGGCGCGACCTTAGGAAACACCCGCATGATCGACGAACCCGCGCCATAAAGGTCGTGACGCGCCGGTTCCGAGACGCGAAACGGAGAAAAACATGATCACGCATGATGTCAGGGTCCACCCATCCAAGGACGATCTGAAACGCGAAGACCAGCTCGCCTGGAAGATCGCGGGGGTGGCCGCCGACAAGGTCGCGGTCGATAAGGACGTATCGGCCATGATCGTGAACCGGATCATCGACAATGCCTCGGTCGCGATCGCCGCAATCAACCGGCGTCCCGTCGTGTCCGCGCGCGGCATGGCGCTGGCACGCCCGCACAAAGGCGGCGCGACCGTGTTCGGCGTCCCCGCCGGCAAGCGCGTCACCCCGGAATGGGCCGCCTGGGCCAACGGCACCGCGGTGCGCGAGCTGGACATGCACGATACGTTTCTGGCGGCGGATTATTCGCATCCCGGCGATAACATCCCGCCGATCCTGGCGGTCGCGCAGACCATGGAAAAATCCGGCCGCGATCTGATCCGCGGTCTGGCCACCGGCTATGAAATTCAGATCGACCTGGTGCGCGCGATCTCCCTGCATAAGCACAAGATCGACCATATTGGGCATCTGTGCCCGGCGCAGGCGGCGGGCATCGGCACGCTGTTGGGGATGAAGCAGGACGCAATATATCAAGCCGTTCAGCAGGCCGTGCATGTCAGCTTCACCACGCGCCAGTCCCGCAAAGGCGAAATCAGTTCGTGGAAGGCCTACGCCCCCGCGCATTCCGGCAAGCTGGCCGTCGAAGCGGTCGATCGCATTCTGCGCGGCGAAGGCGCCCCGAGCCCGATTTACGAAGGCGAGGACAGCGTGATCGCGTGGATGCTGGACGGACCGCAGGCGCATTATCAGGTGCCGCTGCCGGGCCCAGGTGAGCGCAAACGCGCGATTATGGACAGTTATACGAAGGAACACAGCGCCGAATACCAGTCGCAGGCCCTGATCGACCTCGCCTTCCGCATGCGCGAAAAGATCGAGGATTTCGAAAATATCGAAAAAATCGTCATCCACACGAGCCATCACACCCATTACGTGATCGGCACGGGCGCGAACGATCCGCAGAAGATGGACCCGAAGTCGAGCCGGGAAACGCTGGATCATTCGATCATGTATATCTTTGCGGTCGCGCTCCAGGACGGCTCCTGGCATCATGTCGACAGTTATGCGCCGAAGCGCGCCAACCGCGCCGACACGATCCGTCTGTGGCAAAAAGTGGAGACGATCGAGGAAGCGGAATGGACGCGGCGTTATCTGACGACCGATCCCAACGAACTTTCGTTTGGTGGCCGCGTTGAGATTTTCATGCGCGACGGTTCCAAACTCATCGACGAAATGGCCGTCGCCAACGCGCATCCGCTTGGCGCGAAACCTTTCGGCCGCGACGACTACATCAATAAATTTCTGACGCTGACCGGTGGAATCATCTCTACGCGCGAAGCCAACCGCTTCCTGGAGGCCGCGCAATCGGTCGCCAGCCTGCCGGCGGGTGAGCTGCACCAGTTGAACGTCGCGCTGCCGGCCGGCACGTTAACTGTCGCTAAACCCGGAATCATCTGAGAAGGACCTGACCTCATGAGCGAAACCGCCACGCCCAACCGGGCGAAAAAAGGCGTCGGCCTGTCCGGCATCGTCGCCGGCAATACCGCTTTGTGCACCGTCGGCCGCTCTGGCAACGACCTGCATTACCGGGGCTATGACATTCTCGACGTCGCGGATGTCTGCGAGTTCGAGGAAATTGCCTATCTGATCGTTCACGGTTCGTTGCCGACTCAGGCGCAACTGCGGAACTATAAGGCGAAGTTGAAGTCCTTGCGCGGCCTTCCCGCGCCCGTGAAAGCGGCGCTGGAGGCACTGCCCGCCGCGTCGCACCCGATGGACGTGATGCGCACGGGGATCTCCGTGCTTGGCTGCGTGCTGCCGGAAAAGGACGATCAGAACGTGGCCGGCGCCAAGGACATCGTCGACCGGATGATGGCCTCGCTCGGTTCGATGCTGCTTTACTGGTTCCATTTTTCCCAGAACGGCAAGCGCATCGATGTCGAGACCGACGACGATTCGATCGGCGGACATTTCCTGCATCTGCTGCATGGCAAAAAGCCCAGTGAGGAATTCACGCGCGCGATGCACACGTCGCTGATCCTTTATGCGGAGCATGAATTCAACGCGTCCACCTTCACCTGCCGCGTTGTGGCAGGCACGGGCGCGGACATGCACTCGGCGATCACAGCCGGTATCGGCGCGCTGCGCGGGCCGAAACATGGCGGCGCGAACGAGGTATCGTTCGAAATCCAGAACCGCTACGCGTCGGCGGATGAGGCAGAGGCGGATATCCGCAAGCGCGTCGTGAACCGCGAAGTGGTGATTGGATTTGGCCATGCCGTTTACACGATTGGCGATCCGCGGAACGAGGTAATCAAAAAAGTCGCGAAGAGCCTGTCGGTATCGGCTGGCGACACGCGTTTGTTCAACATCGCCGACCGGATCGAATCGACGATGATGGATGCCAAGAAAATGTTCGCGAACCTCGATTGGTTCAGCGCCATTTCCTATCATATGCTGGGCGTTCCGACGAACATGTTCACACCGTTGTTCGTGATCGCGCGTACGTCGGGGTGGGGCGCGCATGTGATCGAACAACGCATCGACAATAAGCTGATTCGCCCGACGGCGAATTACATCGGTCCGGAAAATCTGACGTTCGTGCCGATCGCGCAACGCGGCTGAAAATTCGGCCGATCTGACGAAATAACCGCCGTGGCACCTGCCGCGGCGGTTTTTTTTGTTGTTTCCGAGAATTGCGGTTGACTTCTTCGCCAGAGATGCCGAGAAGCGATTCAGGAAAATTGGAAGCGATTCGCGCGAATCGAATCGCGAATGCCGAAGTGCCGAAGACGTCCATGGACGTTGAGCCGGTCCCGATCGAGGCGATCCGATCGATGACAAATATTCCGTGTTTGAAAGCACGGTGCGTGACGCGCGGCAGACCGCAATCGCGCAATCGCGCGGTCTGGACAGTAAACAGGTTCGTAATGACTCCGGCGAAGGCGGCCTTTCCGTCAATGCACCGGTAACAGGGAGTTTCCACGCGTGACCAGTAACGAAATCACAACGGAAGAAATGCCGCGCGCGCAGCCGATGGCGATGCGCGCGGCGGGACGCAAAACCGCAAAAAAGGCGGCCGGGAAAAGTGCCCGTGGCGCCGGCAAAACGGCCGCCCTAAAGGCTGGTGCGCCGAAGCGGCGTGGACGCCCGCCCGGCGTAAAGAACGGCGAGGGGAAAAAGGCTGTTGCAAAAAAGGCTGGCTTGAAAAAGGTAGCCGCGAAAAAAATGGGGCGGCCCGCCGGCGCGAAAAAAGCCGGGCGTAAAGTCGCTGCCGTGAAGAAGGCCGGCCGTCCCGCCGGCACGAAAAAAGGCGCGCCGAAGAAAGCCGGACGTAACGTTGCGGCACCGAAAAAGACCGCGCGTAAAGTCGCGGCCAAAAAAGCCGGCCGTCCCGCGGCGGCCGCACCGAAGAAAGCCGGCCGTAAAGCCGCAGTGAAGAAGACCGGCCGCGGTCCCGGCCGTCCGCCTTCCGCGAAAAAGGCGGCGCCAAAGCAAGCCGCGCGTAAAACCGCCGTGAAGAAGGCCGCGCCGAAGAAAAGTGGCCGCGGCCCAGGCCGTCCGCGTAAGGTTCCTGCTCCTGTCGTGCAGGATACGGCGTCTGAGACTTCGGAAGACTGATACCGGGCAGAGGAAGGAGCTGGCCTACCAGCCGGTTCCTTCCGGACGATTGCCATTGCATGTCCGGTCTCGACCGGACGATCGGGCGCGGAGCGATTTATGGCACAAGGCGTGCCGTTCCCGATGCGCCGGGCGAATCCGACCGTGACAACACGGCGCTGGATTTAGTCGAACGTCTCAAGCAGATCGTCTACCTGTTCCGGCGTCAGCAGACGTGGCCCGTGGCCGCGTAACATCAAGAACAGCTTGGCGGCTTCTTCCAGTTCCTCTGCCGCGTAGACGGCGTCGAGCAGTGTTTTTCCCGAAACGACCGGTCCGTGATTGGCCAGCAGCACGGCGCGCGCGTCCGTCGCCGCGGCGCGGATTGCGGGCTCCATTGCCGGATCGCCGGGCCGGAAATACGGAATCACTGGCATTTTCCGGCCGATCCGCATCACGAAATACGGTGTCAGCGGCGGGATCGGATTGTCGGGGTTCACGTCCGGCAGACACGCAACCGCCGTCGCCAAGGTCGAGTGCAGATGAACGATCGCGCCGGTGCCGGCGCGCGTGACATAGAATGCCTTGTGCATGAAGACTTCCTTCGACGGCTTATCGCCGCCCACATGGCGGAAGTCCGTGTCCAGCTTCGAAATACGTGCGGGATCCAGCCGCCCCAGACTGGAATTGGTGGGCGAAATCAGAAACCCGTCATCGACGCGCATGCTGATATTGCCAGCACTGCCAACGGAAAAACCGCGCGCGAACAGGCTCGCGGCGAGTTCGGTCATCAGATCGCGGCTCTGGGTTTCGGTCATTTCGGTCAGCTCTCCAGCATGCGGAAGGCTTTCAGGAAGAAATCGGGGGCGCCGAAATTGCCGGATTTCAGCGCCAGCAGCAGGTTGGTTCCGTCGCCGGACGCCAAGGTCCAGGGCACGCCGGGGTCGATTTCCGGGCCGATGCGCAGTTGGCGGACGCCCAGTTTGGTAACGACGGCGCCGGAGGTTTCTCCGCCCGCGACCACCATCCGGCGCACGCCGCGCGCGATCAGCCCTTGCGCGATCCGCGCCATGGCGTCTTCCAGCAGGGCACCCGCCTTGTCCGGTCCGCCAAGCGCCGCCTGGATCGCGGCCACCTTATCGGGCGGGGCGGATGCCGCGATGACGACGGGCACGGCGCCGATTTTTCCGCTGGTCCAGGCCAACGCGGCCTCCGCCAGCTTCCCCGCGTCCGGCGTGGCGCGTGCGTCGAGTTCGAACACCGGCAGATGGTTCCTCGCGAAGCCAAGCTGGTTCAGCGTGGCGCGGGAGCAGGAGCCGGACAGCACCGCCGTTGCGCCGGCAATCGAGGGCAGGGCGCTGGCATCGCCGGCATCCCCCAACAGTCCCGCGCGCCGGAAATTGCCCGGCAGCCCCATCGCGACACCGGAGCCGCCGCACAGCAGCGCGTGATGCGCCGCGGCCTCCCCGATCGCCACCAGATGGGCGTCGGTGACGGCATCGACGATGGCATGGCGGCGTCCCTGTTCCTTTAACCGGGTCATGGCATCGCGGATCGCGGCTTGACCGGCCTCGACCGTTGGGAAGGAGACCAGGCCCACGGTGCCCTCGGTCTGACGCGACAGGACGCGGACCAGGTTGGCGTCGGACATCGGGGTCAGCGGGTGGTTTTCCATGCCGCTTTCGTTCAGCAGCACGCCGCCCGCAAACAAATGGCCCAGGTAGACCGTGCGCCCATTGGTTGGGAAAGCTGGGCAGTGCAGGGAGAAGCCGCAGCCCAACGCCTGGATAAAAGCGTCGGCGACCGGCCCGATATTGCCGTGATCGGTGCTGTCGAAGGTTGAGCAGTATTTGAAGAAATACTGCCGCGCCCCGGCTTTGCGCAGCCAGTCCAACGCGGCGAGGCTCTGACTGACGGCCCATGCCACCGGCGCGGTGCGCGATTTGATCGCCACCACGACGGCGTCGGCCTCGGGCACAGGATCGCCGGGCGCGGGGGTGCCGATCAGTTGCACGGTCCGCATACCGCCGCGCACCAGCATGGAGCAGAGGTCGGTGGCGCCGGTGAAATCGTCCGCGACGGAACCCAACAGCATGGGGGAGTCTCCTTGGCCGGGTCAGCCCAGAGATTGGGCGAACAGCGCGGCCTGTGTGGTCCAGGATGGCAGGGTTTGACCGACCTGCCAGGCCTGCCCAGCCATGTCCCGGCGCAGATCGGCGCCAAAGATCAGCCGCCGCAGCGACTTCGAAAGCTGGTCGCGATCGCCGGGCGGGCAGATGCAGCCGGATTCCGGGGTAACCAGGTTCCCGGCGGCGCCACCGGCGGTCACGACAGGAGGCAGACCGCGTTTCAGGGCCTCGGCGATCGCCATGCCATAGCCTTCGTAATGCGTGGCGAGGGCGAAGATGTCGGCGGCGCGCCACAGGGTTTCCAGGTCCTCGCCTGTCACTTCGCCGGCGAAACGGACGTGGTGGGCGATGTCCAGTTCCTCGGCCAGCGCCATCAGCCCGTGGGCGTGGACCGGGTCGCGGTCCGGCGAACCGGCGATGGTCAGGTGCCAGTCCAGGTCCCACAGCCGGGCGAGCGCGCGCAGCAGAAGATCGTGTCCCTTGCGCGGGATCAGCGTGCCGATCGACAGGATTTCGCACGTCGGCGCGCCCGATCCGGGGCTGCGTGGCGCGTCGTCCGTGCCGGGGACCACGACGGCGATCCGTTCGGCGGGGATGCCGAAGCGTTTCGTCAAGGTCTCGGCGGTGGTTTCGCTGGTCACGATCAGCCTGGAAAGACCGGCGAATAACGCGCGTTCGGCGGCGTCCAGCGTGCTCCGGGCGTTCGTGTCCAGGCCGGTTTCCAGCGAGACGGGGTGGTGGATCAGCCCGATCGTTCCGCGCGCGGCGAGGCGATCTTCCAGCCCCTGAAAGGCGGGCAAAGCAAGGCCGTCGATCAGGGGGATCGCGTCGGCCGGGAGCGCGTCGAACGCCGCGCGGGCGGCAGCGCGGGCGGCAGCGTCGCAGAGCGGGAATTCGCCCGCCAGTTCGACGGCCTCGACCGTGTGACCAAGGGCGCGAAGCCCGGTTACGATCCGGCGGTCATAGGCGTAACCGCCGGAAATGGCATCGAATGGCGCCGGAACGATCGCGACGATGTGCTTCGGACGTTCCGGCGCCACGGGATCAAACGCCTTCGATGACGCCGCCGAAGGGCACCCAGGTCTTGCCGTCCCACTTCATCAACTGCATCGCCCGTATTGGATGGAAATTGGTGGGGCTGGTGTTGACCAGGATGCCCGGCAGCAGCACGCGGGCGTCGAAGTCTTTCAGGTTGGCGGCTTCTTTCATGATGTTCTCGCGAGAGAAGTCCTGGCCGCACTGTTTCAGGACCTGGTGCATGGTTTTGGCCACGCCGTACGCGAAGACATAGCTCAGGTCGGTGATGTCGCCGCCGGGAACCTGCTTCGCCATGAACTCGCGCCATTCCTTCATGCCGGAATCGTCGGCCCAACGCGGATCGGCGGAGTCCTTCAGGTAGTTGGTGCTGATCATGCCGATCGAGTTTTCCGGTCCGGCGGGGACCATGACCGTGCCGACGGAGATCGCGACGTTCGTCATGAAGAACATCGGCTTCCAATCGAGGTCGTGGACTTTCTTGATCGCCTGCGCGGCGAATTTCGGGATCGCCGCGACCAGTAGCACGTCGGCGCCGGAGGCCCGCAACGTGGTGATCTGGCTGTCGATCGTGGCGTCGGTGGTCTCGTAGGTGGAAACCACCGTCATCTTGTCGAATCGATCGCCGAGAACGTCCTTCACGCCGATCGGGTAATCTTTTCCGAAGTCGTCATTCTGATACAGGATCGCGATTTTGGCGTTCGGCTTATGCTCCAGAATGTACTTCGTGTAGATCTGGGCTTCGGTCCGGTAGCTTGGCTGGAAGCCCATCGTCCAGGGGAAGTTCTTGTAATCGCCCCATTTGTCCGCGCCGGTCGAGATGAACAGATGCGGCACCTTCTTCTGGTTCACGTAACGGTGGATCGCCGAGTTCGTGGGGGTGCCCAGGGTGTTGAAGAGGAAGGCGACCTGATCCTGTTCGACGAGGCGGCGAACCTGCTCCACCGTTTTCGGCGGGGTATAGCCGTCGTCGAGGGAGATGAAATTGATTTTCCGGCCGGCGATGCCGCCCTGATCGTTCACCATGTTCCAATAGGCGGCGTGCGATTTGCCGATCACGCCATAAGCGGAGGCAGAGCCACTGTAAGCGATGGTGTGGCCGATCTTGATTTCGGTCGCGGTGACCCCGGGCGTGTCGGCGGCATGGGCTGGCAGAAGCGGCGCGGCGGCCATCGCGGTTCCGGCGGCGAGAAGGGTGCGGCGTTTCATTTTTTAGGTCTCCCTGTTGATGCCAATCTTTTGCCCGAACTGCGCGAGGACCGGAAGGCGTCGCGCGGCGATCCAACAATAATTTTGTAACATTTCCGGTGTCCGGCGGTCAGTCCTTCAGACACGCAGGAGCACGCGACCATGAACCGCATCCACCGCCTTCTGACATGGCCCGCGGCGTTGTACATCGCGGGAATCCTGCTCTGGTACGAGCAATACAAGTTGACCGGTAATCCGGGCTCGGTCTGGCTGTTCACCGTGTTGTCGGATTGGCTGTTCCTGGATGGGCATGAAAAACCCTTCCGCCTGTTCGTCGCGAGCCTGGAAATCGCGGCATCGCTGCTGGTTGTCCTCCCCGTCACCCGCATCTGGGGCGCCCTCCTGGCCCTGGGCCTTATGTCCGGCGCGATCTTCTTCCACGTCGTCAGCCCGCTGGGCATCGATCCGTATAAAGACGGCGGCGCGCTGTTCAAAGAAGCCTGTGCGGTCTGGCTGAGCGCGGCCTTCATCCTTGTGTCTTACCGGGCCGAGGCGATCGCGATCGTCCAGGGATTTATCCACGCTCCGAAGCGGGCGAGGACGTGACCCAGTCGCGCCATCCCAGTTCCGCCCCCGACCGGGCCGGTGGGCCGAGCAGTCCGGCCGGTCCGGATGACGGGCGCCGCACCGGTCAAAACGTCGATCTCTTTGCGGATGCGCGATCGTGCGCGATGCAGCAGCACCCGCTGGTTCTCGGCGCCGATGTCCAGCAGCTCGCAGGTTTCGGCGGCGTCGCGCCCCTCCATATCGCGCAACAGGATGACGGCGCGCTGGCCCGCGGGCAGCCGGTCGATGACAGCCTGAACAAGGTCCCACAGTTGACGGCCCCCGACGACTCGTTCGGGGTCCAATTCCTCCCAGAGTTTGGGGGATTCGACCCAATGGCCGCCGGGCGCGAACTCGGACGCCGGGACGCCGCGTTCGCCGGGGGCGGTGCCTTCCATCAACGAGCCGAGTCCGACCAGGCGCCCTTCGCGCGAAACCCGGCTGCGGGCCCGGTTCATGACGATGGAGAAAATCCAGGTCACCAGACTCGAGCGGCCCTCGAACCGGCCGATGCCCTGATGGACGGCGATCCAGGTGTCCTGGACCACCTCCTCCGCCTGCGCGTGGCTGCCGATGATGGAGGCGGCGAAGCGGATCAGGGAGGTATGGAAGCGGCGAACGAGATGGCGGTACGCGCCCGGGTCGCCACCGCGCAAACGAACAAGAAATTCCGGATCGTCGAATTCAGTCGCGCGCATGTCGCCGCCTGTTCTGGTTGGCCAGTCCGCC
>JAYWAX010000658.1:0-8406 GCA_043782125.1 Acetobacteraceae bacterium
TTCTACTTCGCGGCGACGGATTTTCTGGCCTACGATGTGGCGGTCTGTCTGAACGCCTGGTGCTTCGAGGCGGATTTTTCTTTCAATGTCACCAAGGCACGGGCGTTGTTAAGTGCGTATCAGGCGATCCGGCCGTTGTCGGCGGCGGAACGGGCGGCGTTGCCGGTGCTGTGCCGGGGCGCGGCGATGCGGTTCCTGCTGACGCGGTTGTACGACTGGCTGAATACGCCGGATGGCGCGCTGGTGACACGGAAAGACCCCATGGAATATGTGCGGCGGCTGCGCTTCCACCGCGCCGCGAAGGACGAACACGCTTATGGACTCTGACGATATCGTCGAAATCTGGACCGATGGCGGCTGCAAGCCCAATCCTGGGCCTGGCGGTTGGGCCGCCATTATGCGCTTCAAGGGCGTGGAAAAAGAACTGACCGGCGGCGCGGCGGCGACCACCAACAACCGGATGGAAATGACCGCTGCCGCTGCGGCGTTGGAGGCGTTGAAAAAGCCGTCGAAGGTCGTGATCCACACGGACAGCGAATACGTGAAGAACGGCATCACGCGCTGGATGACCGGCTGGGTGCGCAAGAACTGGCGGTCGTCCACCGGCGATCCGGTGAAAAACATGGATTTGTGGCGCCGTATCCTGGACGCGGAAAAGCCGCACAAGGTCGAATGGAAATGGGTGCGCGGCCACGCCGGGAACACGATGAACGAGCGGGCCGACCGGCTGGCGACCGAGGCGCGGGAGAGGATGGAGTAAAAGGCCCGCCTCTGGGCGCCGCCGTGGCGTCGTTTCATGGCGCGCCGCGGTTGCAACGCGGTCTCGCGAGGCGCGGCCGGGCGTCCGGCGGCTGAAATCCCAAGCCGGAACGATGTCATACCAACGGCCCTTGATGTTGACCCTTCGCGGCGGACGCACGCCATCGTCATGGTGCGCGCAGGCGCACCATCCACGCCTTGGTTTTTGCCGGGGAAGTCGTGGATGGTCCGCCTTCGCGGACCATGACGGGGTGCCAGCCGACGAGTCAACATTAAGGGCGGTTGGTATCAGACATCGCCTGGGATTGGCGGAAGCGACAAATGTTGTTCGAAAATCGCGATAAACTGGCGCGCCTCTTCCGGTGAGGCTCCGGCGATGCTGCCGTAATCGAACTCCTCCGGCGCCGCCTTGGCGTTGGCCAGCAGCGTGGCGGCCGCTTCGGCCTCGCCACCCGTTTTCGCGGCGAGCTGTCCAAAATATCCCAGGACGTGCGTGTGACTCTCGGGCACCGATCTCGCTGGCCCGATGCCGCCATGGAGAAACAGGACCGCCGTCGCCGCGTGGTACATCGCGTAATAAATCGAATGGAGGCAGGCATTCGGTGCCTGGCCCCACGGTGCCAGCCGCCGCGCTTCGTTCATATGCAGCGTCGCGCGCCCATGTTCGTCCTTCGCCTTGCTGGCGCGCTCCGCATCGGTCAGCGGAATCGCCTTCGGTTTGCGCGGCTGGTTCGGCGCTTTCGTTCGAGTGTGGGCGAGAATTTTCTTCTGTTTTCCTTTGACTCTCGGTCCCCGCGTCATGCGATCACGATTCCGTCGCGTTGGATTTCCCGCGCCAAAGGCTTCGAGACCTTCCAGGTGACCGCATCGCCGCCGCTCTCGGACAGGACGATCATCGGGCTGAGATGGAACCCCTTGACGACGTCGTTCAGCGCCAGCGACGAGAAAACTTTGCGCGCGGCGATCCGCAGGCCGTTATCCTCGACCACGACAGCGACATCCCAATCGCTTTCGGCTGTCGCGTCGCCGCGGGCGCGCGATCCGAACAGAATCACGCGGACCACGGCCATGGGTGCTTCGGCCTTCGCCCGCGCGGCGAAGTTTGTCAATTTCCTGGCCGCGACCCGTCCGACACGCTGTTCCAGTTCCCGTCTCATCGCGCGTATATATGGACATTGGAAACACACGGCAACGCTAATTTGCGAGCCGCGGGGCAATCGCTTGAACCTGCCCCGCGCCTCTCCCCGTCATGGCACGCCCCCGGGGCGGGCCATCGGTCGCGGCACCAACAATGTCCGTGGAAAGGATCGTGGCCGGTTCGCCCGAAAACGCCGGCCGTGCCGCTGCCGATGGCCCGCTCGGGGGCGTGCCATGACGGGGAGAGGCCTGCGGCGGCCTTCAAGCGTGCGCCCGATTGCGACCTGCCACGATCCGCGCGGCGGCGCCCGGGAATGTGCTGGCGCGGATCGTCTGCTCACACGGCTTCGCGGGTCCGAATCATGCCGCACGCGGAACGCCCGGGATTATCAAAAGACTGAACCGTCCAGCCGGTTGACCAAACCGTCCAGCCGGTATACTTCCTCCCCATGCAGCCCCCAACCCCGCCAACGGACGCACGAACCCGCATCCTCGACGCCGCCGAAGCCATTGTCCGCGCCCGCGGTGTCGCGGGCCTGACGCTCGAATCCGCCGCCAAACAGGCCGGCGTTTCCAAAGGCGGGCTGCTTTACCACTTCGCTTCGAAGGAAGTCCTGCTTGGCAGTCTGCTGTCCCGCCTCGCCGCCTTCATTGCGCAGGACTTCGAAACATCGGTCGCGGCGCAACCGGCCACATCCGGACGAGTCGCGCGCGCCGTCCTCAACTGGGCTTTTGGCCTGACACCGGAAGCCATGAACGAACGGTGCGACCGCGCGGCAGCGGTGTTCCTGGCGGCGTTCCACCACGATCCGGTGCTGCTCGATCCGATGCGCGCGGTCATCGCCAGGATACGCGAAGCCGTGGCCGCCGACGGGCTGCCTCCGGGCCATGGCGGCGCCATTCTCGCCGCCGGCGACGGTTTGTTCATGGCGCGGATCTTCGGGCTTTACAGCCCGACGCAGGCGGAGATGCGCGACATGCACGCGGCGTTGTCCGGCTTGCTGCGGTCCCCGGCGTGACCCGGCGCCACATCATGCTGGCGGGCGCGGCCATCGCGGTCATTGCCGCCGCCGCCGGACCGTCGATCCGCGCCAGCCTGGCGGATAAGACGCCCGATCCGGTGGCCCAGAGCCAACCGATCGGCATCGGCGCTCTGGGCCGCGTGGAACCCGCGTCGCGCGTGCGCAAGCTCAACCAGGCCGGGGGCATGAACGTCTCCCGCCTGGCCAAGGTCCTGGTCTTGGAGGGCGATCGCGTCGCGGCGGGCCAGTTGCTCGCCGAATTCGCCGACGCGCCGCAAAAGGACGCCGCCACGGTGCAGGCGGGGGCGATGGTGCGGCAAACCCGCGCGGCGCTGGACCGCATTCGCGCCGCCGGACGGGCCGAGGACATTCAGGCGCAACGCGACCGCGTCGATGCGTTGCGGGCGGCGGAAAACAGTCTGGCACGCGACGCCGCGCGCTCCGACGCCCTGGGCTCCAGCGGGGCCACTTCCATCGCCACGGTCGAGCGCAACCGGTTCGCCGTCATCCGCGCCAAGGCCGAGCGGGCGGAGGCGGAGGCGGCTTTGGCCAAACTTCTGGTGCCGCGTCCGGAAGACCTGGCCGTCGCGGAAGCCGAACTGGGCGGCGCCGAGGCCGCGCTGGCGAAGGCGCGGGCGGACGGCGATTTGTCGCGGATTTTCGCGCCGATCGCGGGCACCGTGTTGAAGATTTACGCACGCCCAGGGGAACAGGCGGGAACGGATGGGGTGCTGGATATGGCGGATCTGGACCGGCTCGACGTGGTCGCCGATGTCTACGAAACCGACCTGCCGCGCCTGCGCGAAGGCGCGGACGCCGAGATTACGGTGCCCGGCGATCCTCGCCGCTATGGCGCCACCGTGCGCGAAATCGGTTGGATCGTGCGCCGCACGGCACAGGCGAACACCGATCCGGTGGCCGCCACCGATGCCCGCACCGTCGAGGTGCGCCTGACCCTGTCGGAGCCCGGCCGCGCGGCCCTGGCGCGGCGGATCAACATGCAGGTCCAGGTGGCGATCCGCCGGTGAGCACGCCCGCGCCCGGCTTCGGCCTCGATGCGATCTGGCTGCCGTTGCGGCTGGCGTGGCGGCAATTGCGGGCGGAAAAGGCGCGGCTCGCCTCTGCCATCGCGGGCGTGATGTTCGCCTGCGTGCTGGTGTTCATGCAGCTTGGGTTCCGCTCTGCGCTGTTCGACAGCGCCACGGCGCTGCTGGCCTCGATGCGCGCCGACATCTTCCTTATGCAGCCGATGACCACCGCCAGCTTCCGGCCGGAAACCTTTCCGCGCGCGCGTGCCAGTCAGGCCTTGGCGCTGCCCGAGGTCTGGGCTGCCGTCCCCATCTATATGGCGCAATCCGCCTGGCGGAACCCCGAAAACGGGTCGCGCCGCGCCATGCAATTGATCGGCTTCGACATGGAGGCGGGTGTGATGGGGTTTCCAGGTCTGGCGCCGTTGTTGGAGGCGCTGAAACGGCCGGATACGCTGGCCTTCGACAGCCGCTCGCGTCCCGAATTCGGCGATGTCCGCCGTATCCTGGCGGAACGCGGCCCGTTTCAGGGCCAGCTTGGCAACCGCCGGATGGAAATCGTCGGCCTTGTGGAAATCGGCCCCTCGTTCGGCGCCGACGGCAATGTGGTGATGTCCGAGGTGAATTTCCGCCGAGTCGTCAAGGATCGCGGCGCGACCACCGTCGATCTGGTGGCGATCAAGCTGGTGCCGGGCACGGATCGCGATGCGGCCATCGCCCGGTTGCGCCAGGTGATGCCTCCGGATGTGGCGGTGCTCAGCCAGCCCGCACTGGTCGCGCATGAGCGGGCCTATTGGGAGAACGCGACCCCGATCGGATTTATTTTCGCGTTCGGCAGCCTGATGGGGCTGATCGTCGGGATGGTCATTGTTTATCAGATCTTGTTCAGCGACATCGCGAGCCATTTGAAGGAATACGCGACGCTGAAGGCGATGGGATATTCCAACGGATATCTTGGGCGCACCGTGCTTGGCGCTGCGTTGCTACTGGCAGTGCTGGGGTTCGTTCCGGGTCTGGGATTGTCGTGGGTGCTGTATGGCGTTGTCGGAAAGGCGACATTTTTGCCCTTGGCGATGGATTCCGCGCGTGCTGCGGGCGTGTTCGTTCTGATCTTCGCCATGTGTGCCGCGGCCGGCCTGCTGGCGATGCGCAAACTGCGCGACGCCAACCCCGCGGACATGTTCTGATGGACCCGGCCCCCGTCGCCATCCGCGACCTGACCTATGCCTTTGGCACCGGCGAGCTGGCGCGCCCGGTGCTGCGCGATATCGATCTGTCCGTGGCGCACGGCGAAATCGTGCTGCTGACCGGCCCCTCCGGCAGCGGCAAAACCACCCTCCTGACCCTGATCGGCGCCCTGCGAGCGATGCAACTGGGCAGTTGCATCGTACTGGGCCAGGAACTTGCGGGCGCGAAGGAGGCGGCGCGGGTGGCGCTGCGCCGGCGCATCGGCTTCATCTTCCAAAGCCATAATCTGCTGGGGTTTCTGACCGCGCGTCGCAATGTCGCGATGGCGCTGGAACTGCAACCCGGTCTGACGGAGGCCGAACGGCTGGCGCGCGCGGGCGACATGCTCGCGGCCGTGGGATTGGCGGACCGGGCGGACGAACGGCCGGATCGTCTGTCCGGCGGGCAGCGCCAGCGGGTCGCCGTGGCGCGCGCGCTGGCGGGGGTCCCCGGTCTTATTCTGGCGGACGAGCCGACGGCGGCACTGGACCGGCAATCCGGCGGCGATGTCGTGCGATTGTTGCGCGATCTGGCGAAGCAGCGCGGCGTGCCGATCCTGCTGGTGACGCACGATCCCCGCATTCTGGACGTCGCGGACCGGATCGTGACGATGGAGGATGGGCGGATTGTCGCGGCGGAGGCGGCGGTTTATACCAATCGCCCGAACGAATGACCTTTCGCGACGTCCTCTCCCCGTCATGGCACGCCTCCGAGCGGGCCATCGGGGGCGGTGCGCCATTGCGAGAGTGGCCACGATCGTCAACGGCAAGCGCCCTTTGTCCAATCGCCTTGCCGCTCCCGATGGCCCGATCGAGCCGGGCCATGACGTGGGGGAGATGCTTCGCCAAGGGTCAAACGTTTGGTCAGTTGGTATTAGAGCGCGATCGTTTGAGGTTGCCTTCAACCTCAAACGTGAATCGCACTCTCAAACAAATGCGCCAGAGCACGATCGCTTCAACTTGAAGCGATCGTGCTCTGGCGCCGGTCCAGCACCCGGCGGGCCTTGCCAAGGGAGCGTTCGACGGTGCCGGCCGGCGCGACAATGACGCGGGTGGTGAGGCCGATCGTGTCCTTGATCCGGGCCGCGAGACGTTCGCCCTCGCCGGTCAGATCTCCGGCATTGGCGCGGGCTTCGACGTGGACGGCGACATCGTCCATCCGGCCCTCGCGGGTCAGGACGATTTGGTAATGACCGCTGAACCCCGGGGTTTTAAGCAGTTGTTCTTCGATCTGCGTGGGGAACAAATTGACGCCGCGCA
The DNA here is from genome assembly GCA_043782125.1 of Acetobacteraceae bacterium. Lineage (GTDB taxonomy): Bacteria > Pseudomonadota > Alphaproteobacteria > Acetobacterales > Acetobacteraceae > Rhodopila. The sequence goes on from JAYWAX010000658.1 coordinate 6,433, forward strand.
CGATCAGCATGTCGTCGGACCGCCCGGTGATCCGTTCCATGCGGCGCATGGTGCGCGCGGTGCCCGGCAGCAGCCTTGTCAGGTCGCGGGTGCGGTAGCGGATCACCGGCATCGCTTCTTTGGTCAGGGAGGTGAAGACCAGTTCGCCGGGCGAACCATCGGGCAACACCGCGCCGGTATCCGGGTCGATCGCTTCGGGATAAAAATGATCTTCCCAGATATGCGGCCCGTCTTTCGTTTCAATACACTCACTGGCGACACCGGGTCCGATCACTTCGGAAAGTCCATAGATATCGACGGCATCGATGGCGAACCCGGCCTCTATTTCCGCGCGCATGGCATTGGTCCAGGGTTCGGCGCCAAAAATACCGATTTTTAGCGAGCACGCGGCGGGATCGAAGCCCAGTCGCTGAAATTCGTCGAGAATTGCGAGCATGTAGCTGGGGGTGACGGTAATTACCTCCGGTTGAAAATCGACGATTAATTGCACCTGCCGCTCGGTCATGCCGCCGGAAACCGGAACGACCGCCATGCCCAAACGCTCTGCGCCGGCATGCACGCCAAGCCCGCCGGTGAACAGGCCGTAGCCGTAGGCGTTATGCAGAATCATTCCGGGCCGCGCGCCCGCCGCATAAAGCGATCGCGCGGCGACCGCAGCCCAGGTCTCCAGATCTTTGGCGGTATATCCGACGACGGTGGGCTTGCCCGTGGTGCCGGACGAGGCGTGGATCCGCAGAATCTTGTCGCGCGGAACAGCGAACATCCCGAACGGATAATTCGCGCGCAAATCTTGTTTGGTCGTGAACGGAAATTTTTTCAGGTCGTCGAGCGAATGGAAATCGTCGGGATGCACCCCGGCCGCGGCGAAGGCGGCGCGGTAATGCGGCACGTTGTCGTAAGCGTGCCGCAACGACCATGCGAGGCGTTCGCATTGCAGTGCCGCGAGTTCGTCGCGCGACGCGGTTTCGATGCGCTCGTATCCGGTCATCCGCCGATGCCGCGGGCTTTTTTCCAGGCGGCGAAATCGGCTTTGCACTGTTCGTCCTGAACCGGGAACAATCCGATTAAAGAACGGCCCTTGGCGACCTCGGCCTCGGCGAATTCGTCGAAGATGTTTTGCGCGGCGCATTCGGCGGCGATGGCTTCCACCAGATCGGGGGGGATGATGACGACGCCGTCGCAATCGCCGACGACCACATCGCCGGGGAAGACCGCGACCCCGCCGCAGGCGATCGGCAGGCCGATGTCATAGGGAAGATGCGCGATCGGGCTTGGCGGCGATACCGGGCGCTGGTGATAGGCGGGCAGGCCGGTCTTCAACACACCTTCCGAATCCCGGAACCCGCCATCGGTGACGATGCCCGCGCAACCCCGCGCTGCGAGCCGTCCGATGAACAAATCCCCCGCCGAGGCCGCTCGTGCGTCGCCTCGGGAGTCAATCATCAGCACGTGGTTGGGCGGGCAATTTTCCATCGCCGTCTGCTGCGCGCTGCCCAGAGGCGATTTTTTATCGGCGCGCTGCGGCAGGAACCGCAGCGTATAAGCGAGGCCCACCATGCGCGGAATGCCCAGTCGCAGAGGCGCGACATTTTGCAGGAACATGTTGTTGAGGCCGCGGCGATTGAGAAACCCCGTGATGGTCGAGGTCGCCGTGGCATTGAGAATGTCTTTGATGTTCTGTGTCAGCTCGACCATGGATGTCTCCTCGTGTTTTTCCGATGTTATCCGCTCAGGCGTCCGCGGTGAAGAACCGGCCGCCGCTGAGCCGGGTGTGGCCGCGGAATTCGGCGACCGTCGATCCATCGGTCGAGCCGGCGACGCGCACGTCGTACATGCCGGCGCGTCCGGAGCGCGATCGTTCTTCGGCAGTCGCGGTCAGGATTTCGTCGAGGCGTCCCGGGCGCAGATAGGTAATGCCGATATGTTGGGCGACGGATTTGTCGCCGTATGCGTTGGCGGCGAAGGCCATTGTCG
>JAYWAX010000659.1:0-8398 GCA_043782125.1 Acetobacteraceae bacterium
CCCCCAGCAAACCCAGCGACGCGATTTCGAACGTGGCGGGCGACAGCGATTTATTGGCGATCTTTACTGTATAGGCGTTGCGGATATCGCCGCTGGCCAATGTCACGAACAGCGGCGCACGGTCGTGCAGCACCGACAACCCCAACCCAGGCCGCATCGCCAACGCGGTCGCCATGGTCACCCCGGCGACCGCCAGAGCGGAGAGATAGACAACGGTACGAGTGCGAAGAATCCGAAACGGCACATGGGTTCCCGCCGCCTTCGCCGCCTGATCCGCCAGCCGGTCCCAGGCGATCAGCCATAACTTGCGTCCGGTTTGCGCCATCACGTGATTGCAGGCATCCATGCACAACCCGCAATTTATGCACTCCAACTGAATACCGTCGCGAATGTCGATGCCCGTCGGGCAGGCCGTCACGCAGGCGCCGCAATCGATGCAATCGCCGCCCGTGCCCGCCTCGCGCCTGCCCTTCGCCCGCGGCTCCCCGCGCCACGCCTGATAGGTGGTGGTGTAGCTTTGCTCGTCCAGCATCGCCGCCTGGAACCGCGGCCAAGGGCACATGAAGGTGCAGACCTGTTCGCGCGCCCATCCCGCGAGCAAATACGTCGTCGCCGTGAACAATGCGGTGAAAACATAGACTTCCGAGGACGCGGTCCAGGTCCAGAACTCGACCGTCACCGTCGGCGCATCGACATAGTACATGATCCAGGCGCCGCCGGTCCAGAACGCAATCCCCATCCAGATGGAATGTTTCACCGCCTTGCGCCAGATTTTGGCGAAATCGATCGGCCCGTTATCGCGCTTGATCCGTTCGTTGCGATCGCCTTCGATCCAGCGCTCTGCCAGCATGAACAAATCGGTCCAGACGGTCTGCGGGCAGGCGTATCCGCACCACAGGCGGCCGAACAGGCTGGTGACCAGGAACAGCGCGATGGCGGCCATGATCAGCAGGCCCGTCAGGTAGAAAATATCCTGTGGCCATAATTCCAGATCGAAGAACCAGAACCGTTCGTGAAACAAGTCCAGCAGCACCGCCTGGTTGGGCCGTCCCGGGCCGCGGTTCCAGCGCAGCCAGGGCAGAACATAATATACGGTCAGGCAGAAAATCAGCACCGCCCATTTGATCCGCCGCACCGGTCCATGCACGGACTTCGGATAAACCCTCACCCGATCGCGATACATACTCGCCACCACTGGGCCGGCCACCGGCTTCTTGTTCCAAAAGAATGACATATAAATCCTTCTTTCAACCGTGCGCGTGCCCTTCGGCCGCCGTTACTCGCCGCCACCCAGAGAATGAACGTAGAGCGTCACCGCTTTGATCTTGCCCTCGTCGAGCCGCGTATTCCAGGCGGGCATCGCGCCCATGCGAGGATTGGTAAGCTGTGCCAGCACCGAAGCCCGGTCATCGCCATATAAATGCACCCGCGACGCCAGCCTTGGCCCGCCCGTTTCCCGCACGCCCAGGCCCGCGTCGCCGTGGCAGGGTACGCAGTTTTCGGCGTAGAGCTTCTTGCCCTCCGCCACCGCGGTGCCGCCGGGTGTGCCATAGAGGGTCATGACATAATCGGCGACCGCCTGGATTTCCGCGGGCTTCAGGATCCCGTCGGCGCCGAACTTCGGCATCTGACTCTGCCGCGTGTTTTCATGCGCGGACCGGATTCCGTACGTCACGGTCTGGTAAATATCGTCCAGCTTGCCGCCCCAGATCCAGTTGCCCGCCGCCAGCGCCGGATAGCCGGGATTGCCACCACCGCCCGCGCCATGGCACGGCTGACAGTTCTCGGCGAAGGTGATCCGGCCGGCTGCCTGCGCCACCGCGAATATCCCGGGGTCCTTGCGTATCTCCGCGAAAGGCAGCGCCTTGATCCGGTCCATTGCTCCGGCGCGCCGTTGCAGGACCGCCGCGACATCGGCATCCACCTGGTCGCGCTGCGAATACCCGACGACCCCGTGAAAATATCCCGCGATCCCCGGAAACGATGGATACAGGATGCAATACACGGCAGCCCAGATCACCGAGGCCCACATCACGTAAAGCCACCATTTCGGCAATGGCTGGTTCAGTTCCTTCAAACCATCCCACTCGTGACCGGTCGTCATGTGCCCGGTGACGTCGTCCTTTTCGATTTTTGTTGGCACGTTGGTGCCTCCTCAGCAATCGTCTCGCAAGGGAATACGGGCATCGCGGTCGAACCGCGCCTGGCGGCCCGGCCAGAACGTCACCGCCAGGATCAGCACGAAGACCGCGAACATCCAGACGATGGAATAATCCCGCATGAACTGTAGAATCCACATGGCACGCCCTTTCTATTGCCGCGGTTTTTCGTTGGCCGGATCGGCGAAGTCGATCATCGTGCCGAGCACCTGCAAATACGCCACCAGTGCATCCATTTCGGTCACGAACCGGCCATTGCCGGGCACTGCCACTGCTTTCGGATACCGTTTCGTCAACGCCGCGCTGTCCGCCTGGGCATCCGCCTGCGCCAGCAGATCGGCTTTCGCGTTGACGATCATCTCGTCGGTATAAGGCACGCCGACCCGGCGCTGCGCCGTCAGCCGCGCCTTCAGATCGTCCAGCTCCAGCGGCGCTTCCGCCAGGAACGCGTAATGCGGCATCAGCGATTCCGGCACCACGCCCTGCGCGTTCATCAGATGCGCGTAATGCCATTCGCTGGAGTATTTGCCGCCGACCCGCGCCAGATCGGGACCGATGCGCTTTGACCCCCACTGGAAGGGATGGTCGTACATACTCTCGGCGGCCAATGAGTAATGGCCGTAACGTTCCACCTCGTCGCGCAGCGCACGGATCATCTGGCTGTGGCAATTATAGCAGCCTTCCCGAATGTAAATATCGCGGCCCCGCGATTCCAGCGGCGAATAGGGACGAACGCCCTTCACGTGCTCCACCGTCGTTTCGATGGTGAACAAGGGAACGATTTCCACCAGCCCGCCCACCGCGACGGTCAGCACCGTCAGCAGCACGAACAGAAAGGCGTTTTTTTCCAGGGTTTCATGACGGATAAACATCGTCTTACGCTCCCACCGCGGCGAGATTGGCGGCGCGGCCGGGGACTTCGGCGCGCGCGGTCCGTATCAGGTTATAGACCATGATCAGAGCCCCGATCAGGAAGCACAGACCGCCCAGAAGCCGGATCACATAGTACGGGTGAACCGCGCTGACCGATTCGGCGAAGGAATATTGCAGGAAACCGAACTGGTCGTAGCCGCGCCACATCAGGCCCTGCATGATCCCCGCGACCCACATCGAGGTGATGTAGAGCACGATCCCCAATGTCGCGATCCAGAAATGCCACGCCGCCAGCTTCGTCGAATAAAGTGCGGTTTTCTTCCACAGCACTGGCACCAAATAATAGAACGCGCCGAAGCTGATGAAGGACACCCAGCCCAAGGTCCCGGAATGCACGTGGCCGATGCCCCAGTCGGTATAATGCGACAGCGCGTTCACCGGACGGATCGACATCACCGGCCCTTCGAAGGTGGACATGCCGTAAAACCCCACCGCGGTCACAGAAAAGCGCAGGCCGGGATCGGTGCGCAGCTTGTCCCAGGCGCCGGACAGGGTCATCAGCCCGTTGATCATCCCACCCCAGGACGGCATCCACAGCATGATCGAAAACGCCATGCCCAGAGTCTGAGTCCAGTCGGGAAGGGCGGTGTAGTGGAGGTGGTGGGGACCAGCCCAGATGTACATGAACACCAGCGACCAGAAATGCACGATCGACAGGCGGTAGGAATACACCGGACGTCCCGCCGCCTTCGGAATGAAGTAGTACATCATGCCCAGAAAACCGGCGGTCAGGAAAAAGCCGACCGCGTTATGGCCATACCACCACTGGATCATCGCGTTCTGCACGCCGGACGCGATATTATAGCTTTTGGCCGTGAAGAAGCTGACGGGCATGGCAATGTTGTTGCCCAGATGCAGCACCGCGACCGTCAGGATAAACGCCATGAAGAACCAGTTGGCGACATAGATATGCGGTTCTTCCCGCCGCATCACCGTGCCGATGAAGACGACGGCGTACAGCACCCAGACGATGGTCAGGAACAGATCGAGATGCCACTCGGGTTCGGCGTATTCCTGCCCCTGGCTGAAACCCATGACATACGACAAGGCCGCCTGCACGATGAAGAACTGATATCCCCAAAAAACGAAATTCGCCAGTGTTTCGCCGCCGAACAGCCGCGCGCGGCAGGTGCGCTGCACGATGAAGAACGAGGTCGAGAACAGCGCGCAGCCGCCGAACGCGAAAATCGCGGCGGAGGTATGGACCGGGCGCAATCGTCCGAAATTCGTGAATGACAAGCCAAGGTTCAGCGCAGGCCAGGCCAGTTGCGCGGCCAGGATGCAGCCTACCAGAAAGGCCACCACGCCCCAAAAAACCGACGCGATGAGGAATTTCCGGACGATATCCTCGTTATATCCTTCGTCAGGCCATTGCCCCGAAGTGTCGAAATGGCGCTTGATCAGGCCAAAATCGAACACGACCGCGAAAGCCAGCAGCGACAAACCGAACAAATATATCTCATTGTCGGTTGCCCCGCCCGCCTGAAACAGGCCGATCAACCCCAGCAACGCGACAAACGATCCAATCGCCACGTCGCCAGTACGGATTCCCCGCATGTCCTTCTCCTCCGATCCTGGAAACGGGTGTGGGGGCTTTACCGCGTTGCGGCATTGACGCAGATCAATGCCAAACCATCGGTTCGCCGGTAGAGGCCCGCCGTGCATGACCTTCTGACCCAGTTCGCCGCCTGGTGTGGCTCGCCCGGAGCAGTCGAGGGTGGCATCGCCGGTGCCATGTTATTGGCCGGGCTCACCGCCAGCCCGCTGCACTGCGCGCCGATGTGCGGCGGATTCGTTCTTGGCCAGGTCAGCGACCGGATGGCGCGGTTGCCGTCCGCCCATCTCAGCGAATGCCAGCGCCTTCGGTCCGCCGCCCTCACGCCCTATCACCTGGGCCGGTTGACGACGTATACTGGACTCGGGCTGGCTGCGGGCGCCGGTGGGTTCGCGCTCCAACGGTTTGGTGGCAATGCCGGGGTGTTCCTGTTGATCGGCGCGACCCTGTTGATCCTACAGGCGGCGCGGCGGTTAAAACCGGGCTTCGCGCTTCCCCTCACCCGCACCCTGCGCGGCTATCCCTTGGGTTTGGCCCTCGGATTTTTGCCGTGCGGTATTCTTTACGCCGCTTTGGCCGCGGCCGCTGCGACCGGATCGCTGTTTTATGGCGCGATCGCGATGCTCTGTTTCGGCCTGGGGACCGTGCCGTCGCTGATCGCCGTCGGACTTTTGGGCGCCGCTGGCGGGCACCGGTTCCGCCGCGCCATGTCGGCGTTGACCCCGGCGGTGCTGCTGTTCAACGCCGGCGTGTTGGCGATTCTGGGCGTTCGGCTCCTGGCAGGATCGTAGAGCCCAGGGGTCGCGCGAGGAATAAAACCTGGTTCGCGCCGTCCTTGTTATCAGGCCGCGCGATGTTCGCCATGGCCGATCGGGGAAAATGAAGATGATGAAACGCGTGATGACGATGGCGGCGGTGGTTGGGCTGGCCCTGGCCGGCTGCGCGGCGACCCAAGGACCGGCGAAGGTCGCGGACACGGCGAAGGGCAGATCATGGGTCGATGCCAGTGGCATGACCTTGTATTCCTTCGACAAAGACAGCGCGGGCAAATCGGCCTGCAACGGCCCCTGCGCCAAAAACTGGCCGCCATTGTCAGCCGCCTCCGGCATGGCCCCGGGCGAGTGGTCGGTTGTGACGCGCGAAGACGGGTCGAAGCAGTGGGCGTATAAGGGCAAGCCGCTTTATACCTTTGCGAAGGATACAAAGCCGGGCGACGCGATGGGCGATGGGTTCCTGAACAACCAGTGGCATATCGCCGCCCCCTGACCGCTTTTTGACCGCCGCTGGGCGCGGCAGTTCCCGCGCCTAACGGCTTTGACCTGCCGGGTAACGCCGGCGGGGGTTTCGTTTGCGCGGACCGACGTTTTCTGTTGCCGGTCAATTGCCAATATCGCATAGTTGAGTTGCACTTCTGTGGTGGGCCGAGGCTCGCCAGTGGGTATCTGCCGCCACAGGTGGCGACGAAGCGGGCGCAACCCGTGACGACCCGGAAGATCGACAACGACCGCGATCAATCGCGGCCGCAGGGAGTGCGCGTCAATGAAAACAAAATCCGTTACACGCCGCCGTGCCGTTCAACTCAGTTCGGCCGCAGCAGCCTTACCACTTGTACATATCCGCACCGCAGGCGCCGCCGGAAAACTCAACGTTGGCCTTTGGGATCACTGGGTCCCACGCGGCAACGACGTCATGAAAAAACAAATAATATCCTGGGCTGACAAAAACAAAGTTGAAGTACAACAGGATTATATTACCTCACAGGGAAATAAACTTCTGCTGACCGCCGCAGCGGAAGCCCAGGCGCAGACGGGACACGATTTTATTCCGTTTTTGCAATGGGATACCATAGCCTACGCCGACCAGTTGGAACCGGTGGACGACGTTATCAAGCATCTGGCCGATAAATACGGAAAATACGATCCGGTCATCGAATATTTGGCCAAATCGACCGGAAACTGGGCCGCGGTACCGGCCACGGACCCCACCGCGAACCTGACCTGCTGCGCGCGCATCAGCATGATGAAACAATACGCCGGCATCGACATCCAGGAAATGTATCCGGCCCGTCCCAGCGACCCGGCCCTGGGCGCGAAATGGACCTACGACGCGTTCCTGAAAGCGGCCGAGGCGTGCCATAAAGCAGGCGTTCCGTTCGGCATGGGACTCGGCCAGACCGGCGATTCAGTCAACAACACTGGTGCGATCTTCAGCGCCTATGGCGCCCATCTGGTCAATGCGAAAGGCGAGATCACGATCAATTCCGACAATGTCCGCGAGGTGATGGAATACGGGCAAAAATTCGTGAAATTCCTGCCACCCGACACGGTCAGCTATGACGACGCATCCAACAACCGGGCGCTGATTTCCGGCAAAAGCGCGCTGATCTATAACCCGCCCTCGGCCTGGGCCGTGGCCAAACGCGACGCGCCCGATGTCGCCAAGGACTGCTGGACATTCCCGTGCCCAACCGGACCGAAAGAGCGATCCATCCCCTATGTTTATGTCTTCTACGGTGTTTGGAAATTCAGCAAAAATAAAAGCGCCGCGAAAGACCTGATCCGGTTTCTGATGGAACGCGAACAGATCGAGGAACGGACATCCGTGGTCGAGGGGTTCAACCTCCCCCCGCAACTCAGCATGTCCGACTTCAAGATCTGGGAACAGGTCGAACCGCCGGCCGGCACGGTTTACAATTATCCAATCCGGCCCTGGCACAACTCCAAACCGAGCCTCGCCGGGTACCCGGCCCCGCCGGAAATCGCGGTGCAAATGTTCAACCGCGCGATCATTCCGACCATGTGGGCGAAACTGCACAGCGGCCAGACGATCAAACAGGCGATCGATTGGGCCGCGCATGAGCTGGAGGGTTTCACGCGCTGATCGTACCGCGTCAGAGCATGATCGCTTCAAGTTGAATCGATCATGCATTTGTTTGAGAGAGCAATTCACGTTTGAGGTTGAAGCCAACCTCAAACGATCGCGCTCTAAAACACGAACGGCCTTCCGGCGGTTCCGCGAACCGCCGGAAGGCCGCACCGGGAGGAACGAATGATTTATGCCGGACGTGGATTGCTTGCCGCCATCGGCTTTTTGCTCGCGCTTGCCGGTCCGGCCGCCGCGCAAAAGCAGGGCGGTATCCTGAAGGTTTATTTTTTCGACAGCCCAGCGAGCATGTCGATCCATGAAGAGGCGACGATCGCGGGCCAGGGGCCGATGATGGGGGTTTTCAATAACCTGGTGATGTACGATCAGGCGGTGCCGCGCAGCGGATTGACATCGGTGGTGCCCGACCTCGCCAGCGCCTGGTCCTGGGATGAGGCCGGGACCGCCCTGACATTCAAATTACGCCAGGGCGTGACGTGGCACGATGGCAAACCCTTCACCGCCCAGGATGTGAAATGTACGTGGGATATGCTGCTGGGGAAATCGGTTGAAAAGTTCCGGGTCAATCCGCGCAAGGCATGGTACGCCAACCTCGACGAGGTCGTCGTTAATGGCGATTTTGAGGCTGTTTTCAAGCTGAAACGGCGGCAACCGGCTTTTCTCGCGCTGCTCGCGTCGGGATTTTCGCCGGTTTATCCCTGCCACGTTTCGCCCGCGCAGATGCGCCAGCAGCCAATCGGTACCGGGCCGTTCAGGTTCGCCGAATTCCGGCGGAACGAGGTGATCCGCGTGGTCCGTAACCCCACTTACTGGAAGCCCGGGCGCCCATATCTGGATGGGATCGAGTATGCGATCATCAAGAACCAAT
>JAYWAX010000660.1:0-22363 GCA_043782125.1 Acetobacteraceae bacterium
GATCATGTCAGCGAGGGCCGCGCCGCCTGGAACATCGTCACGACATCGAACCCTGATTCCGCGCTGAATTTCGGCCTCGACGAGCACATGGACCACGACGAACGCTACGTCCGCGCGCGCGAGTTTTACGACGTTGTCACCGGCCTCTGGGACAGTTTCGCCGACGATGCCTTCATCCGCGACGTCGAAAACGGAGTGTATTTCGACCCGGAGCGGATGCATGTCCTCGACCACAAAGGTAAATATTTCAAAGTGCGGGGACCGCTGAATATCGCGCGTCCCATACAAGGGCGGCCCGTCATCGTGCAGGCCGGCGCATCCAATGCCGGACGCCAGCTCGCCGCCGAAACCGCGGAAATGATCTTCGCGCCCGGCGGCGCCCTGGCTGACTGCCAAAGCTATTACAACGACGTCAAAACTCGCGCCCGTGCGGCCGGCCGCGACCCCGAGCACGTCAAAATCCTGCCGGGCTGCCTCGTCGTCGTCGGCGACACCGACGAAGCGGCGCAGGCGAAACGCGCCCATCTCGACAGCCTCGTGCATTCCGATAGCGGCATCGCCTCGCTGTCGATCGCCCTTGGCACCGACGCGTCCAAATTCGACCTCGACGGGCCACTCCCGGAAATCCCGGAAACCAATGCCAGCCAGAGCGGCCGCCAGCGCGTCATCGACCGCGCCCGCCGCGGCAATCTCACGGTGCGGCAATTGGCGCAGGCGCTTGGCGCTTACGGCGGGCTGTCGCTGGTCGGCACCGCGAAAACCATCGCTGGCAAAATGGAAGAATATTTCCACGCGCGCGCCTGCGACGGCTTCAATATCATGTTCCCCTTCGTGCCCCAGGGACTCGACGAGTTCGTCGATCAGGTCGTGCCGGAATTGCAACGGCGCGGTCTGTTCCGCCGGGAATACGAAGGCAAAACCCTGCGCGAAAATCTTGGCTTACCGCGCCCGCCCAACCAGTTTTTCCCCGATACGAAAGGCTTCCTATGACCGCCCCGAAACCCCGCCTTGGCGGCCATATTCTGGCCGGCGCGCTGGTCGCGCAAGGCATCGACCACGTCTTCGAAGTCCCGGGCGAGAGTTTCCTCGACACGCTCGACGGCCTGCACGACACGGCCTCGAAGCTGAAATTGATTACGTGCCGCTTCGAAGCCGGCGCGGTGAACATGGCGGAGGCTTATGGCAAACTCACCGGCCGCCCCGCCGCCGCCATGGTCACCCGCGGGCCCGGTGCCTGCCATGGCGCGATCGGAGTCCATGTCGCGTTCCAGGACAGCACGCCGATGCTGCTGTTTGTCGGCCAGATCCCGCATGAGGACACGGGACGCGACGCCTTCCAGGAAGTCGATTACCGCCAGATGTTCGCGCCGCTGGCGAAATGGGTCACGCAGATCGACCATGCCCATCGCATCCCGGAGGTCGTCGCGCACGCCGTGGATGTCGCAACGTCCGGCCGCCCAGGGCCGGTGGTGATCGCGTTGTCGGAGGAAATGCAGAAGGACATGGTCAGCGTGCCCGATATCCCGCGCGCGAACGTGTCGGTCGCTTTCCCGGACCCCGCCGCTTTGGCCCGGATGCGGACGATGATCGCGGGCGCCAAACGCCCCATCGCCGTCGTCGGCGGGTCCTGCTGGACGGAGGAAGGCCGTGCCGCGCTGGGGAAATTCCTCGTGGATAACGACATTCCCGTTACGGTCGGCTTCCGGCGGCAATCGCATTACAACGGCGCCGCTGCGAATTTCGCGGGCGATGTCGGTGTCGGCTCCGATCCGGGCCTGATCTCCCGCTTCAAGGACGCCGATCTGATACTCGCCATCGGTAGCCGCCTGGGCGATGCGGTGACCCAGGGCTACACGCTGCTCGATATGGCGGGCGCCACGCCGATTGTGCAGGTGCTGCAAGACGGCGCCGAAATCGGCCGCGTGTTCCGGCCCGCGCTTGGCATCGTCTCAGACCTGAACGCCTTCGCCCATGCCGCCGCGGCGCTGGCGCCGGTCACGCCAACCTGGTCCGCCTGGACCCGCGATCTGCGGTCGTTGCGGGAGGCGCAGCGTGCCGTGCCGAATTACGAAGGCACGTTAAATCTCGGCACTGTCATGCGCGAACTCGAAACGCTGATGACCGAGGACGCGATTGTCACCACCGACGCTGGCAACTTCGCCGGTTGGGCCACGCGCTTTCTGAATTTTTCCGACAAGCAGCGCTATATCGGACCCACCAACGGTGCCATGGGATATTCGGTGCCCGCGGCGGTCGGCGCGGCGATTGCGTTTCCGAAACGGATGGTGATCGCGACCGTCGGCGACGGCGGGTTCATGATGACGGGTCAGGAACTGGCGACTGCCTTCCACCACGGCGCCGCGCCCATCGTTCTTGTCTTCAACAACAACCAGTTCGGCACCATCCGCATGCACCAGGAACGCGCCTACCCCTGGCGCGTCTCCGGCACCCAGGTCACGAATCCCGATTTTGCGAAGTTCATCGAGGCTTTCGGCGGTCATGGCGAAGTGGTCTCCGACACCGCCGCCTTCACGCCCGCCTTCCGCCGCGCAGTCGCCAGCGGCAAGCCGGCCGTGATCGAGCTGCGGATGAACCCAGACCAGATCAACACCCGCGCCACCGTCGCCGATCTTCGCGCCGGTAAGACTCCCCCGCCCGGCTATGGGAGTGCATGACCGCCTCGATTGACGACGCGGCCCGCCTTTATGCCGCCCGCGACCTGCCGCGGGCGGCGCGTGTTTGTCTCGATATTATCCGCGACACACCCAACCATTTCGACGCGCTGCATTTGCTCGGTGCCATCTGCACCAGTCGCGGCCAGCACGCGGACGGCGTCAGCTATTTGCTGCGCGCCGCAGCCCAGAACCCCAACGACGCACGCCTTCAGGCCAATCTCGCCAGCGCCTGGGGCGGGGTCCAACGCTTCGCCGACGCGGAAAACGCCTACCGCCAGGCGATCGCGCTGAGCCAACCCGAACCAGGCCTTCTGAACAATCTAGGCCTCGCGCTGACGGGCCAAACGCGCGACGCCGAGGCCATGGTCGTTTTCCGGCAGGCGCTCGACGCCGATCCCGAAAATCTGCCGGTCCGTTTCAACCTGGGGCGTGCCCATGCCGCGCTTGGCCAGTTCGCCGCCGCGGAGTCAGAGTTCCGCCAGGTCCTTGCGCGCCTGCCGCCCGACGCCCCCGGCGAGCGCTTCATGGGCGCAGCCAGCGAACGTGCGCGAGTTTTGCTGGACATGGGCCAGGCGGACGAGGCCCTGTCCTGCCTAGAGGCGGCCATCGCCCGGTTTCCCGCAGAAGGCGCCTCGCACAGGGGCCACGTATCCCTCATTCTCCTCCTTCTTGGCCGGTTCCCCGAAGGCTGGGCCGCCTATGAAAGCCGCTGGCAGGCCCCAAATCACGAAAAGCCGCACAAGGATGTCCGGATCCTCGATCTTCGGGATATCGCGGGAAAACGCGTGCTGGTGACAGAGGAACAGGGGCGCGGCGACGTCATTCAGTTCCTGCGATATATCCCCCGCCTCGCCGCTATGGGCGCGCGGGTCGCGTTGCGGGTCTATCCCGATCTGCTGCCCCTGGCCAAAGAATTGCGCGAGGCCGAAACGGCGATCGCGGTGGGGGACGATGAACCCGCCTACGACCTCCGCACCTCGATCATGAGTTTGCCGCTGGCGTTTGGAACAGATCTCGCTTCGATCCCGGCGGACACGCCGTATTTACGTGTCCCGGCAGCGCGCGTGGGACGCATGAAGCACTATCTGGGCGCTGCGACCGGGCTGCGCGTCGGGCTGGCGTGGTCGGGATCGGTTGAAAGCCAGGCGCGCGCGGCCATGCCTGTCGCGGCGTTGGCCCCAATTTTAAACCGGCCTGGAATCACGTTTCACGCCTTACAGAAAGCCATTCGCCCGGAAGACCGCGCCTGGATCGACCGCGCCGGCTCGATTGTGTTGCACGATGCGGAACTGCGCGATTTCGGCGACACGGCGGCGTTGATCGAATCGATGGACCTGGTGATTTCAATCGATACCGCCGTGGCCCATTTGGCCGGTGCGTTGGCCAGGCCGGTCTGGATCATGCTGGCACATAATCCCGACTGGCGCTGGCTTCTGGGCTGCGACGACAGCCTCTGGTATCCTACCGCTCGCCTGTTTCGTCAGACCGGCTGGCGCGATTGGGCCAGCGTGGTGCGCCAAATCCTGGCGGCGCTGCCGTTCTGAGGTCCGGAAAGCCCGGGTTGCGCCGCGATCCGGTTCAGCGCCCGCGCGGTATTGGCCGTTTCCCCAGCCCGCTTTCCTTGGCGAGGCTGGAGCGCAGGGCCGCGTATTGCCGCGCGACCATCGGGTAATCGCCAGCCAAATTCCACCTCGTGCGATATTGCGCAGGCGATATGCCGTGCACGGTCTGCAAATGCCGCTTCAGCATTTTCATGCTGAGCCCGCAGTCCATGCAAACCAGGTGATCGTCGAACACGGTCTGCCGTCCCGCGGCTTTGCGCGCCGCCACAGGGGCCACCCCTGGGGCCGCAACCGGGGCGGGCGCGGCGTTGGCGCGTGGCAGGCTCGGGCGAATGGGTGCCGCGCCGCTTGTCCCGGCGAGCGCCCGGTAAACCTCCCGGATCAGGCCCGGGAGGGCGGCGGCCGTTGTGTTGTTGTTTTCGACATGCGCGCTGACGATTTGGGCGGTCAAGGCGAGGATGGGGTTGTGGGTGTCTGGCATGGTCGCGTTTCCCGGTAATGGTGTTTTGACGTTTTTTTCACGGTGTATTAACGAAGGGGTCTCCGCCGGAGTCGCGCGGTCTCTGACGGCCGCTTTGTCCGATTTCGCGCCACGCCTGGGGTTCACGATGACCGATCCGATATTCCAGATGGCCTATGAAGCTGTTCGCGGGCGTCACACGCCGGAAACCTGGACGGCGTTGACTCCCCGCCAGATCACCGATGCGATTTATCGAGAGATCCGGGCGATCGACGCCCAGAAATCCCAGGATTGTTCCGTGCCGGACGCCGCGCCCGGCAGTTGACCGGGGCATCGTCCAGTCGCCGGACTTGCGTATCGCCGGAGGGATCGCCAAGACGGAAGGGACGGCGGGCAGCTGAGTAACGCCAACGCCGCAATCGTGTCCGGAGGAGCCCAAGGTCATGAAACGCAGAAATTTTTTGAGTGGTGCCGCCGCGGCCACACCAATCCGTTTCGCGATCGGACGCGACGATAAATTCCAGATATTGCGGTTTGTCCCGCAATCGAACCTTTCTCTGTTGGACCCAATTTTCACCACGTCCCAATCGACCGTCAACCATGGTTACGCTGTATACGATCTGTTGTTCGGAATCAATAAAAAATTCGAAACGAAACCCCAGATGGCGGCGGGTTACACAATATCCGACGATGGTCTCACATATCTGATTACTTTGCGCGACGGTCTCAAATTCCATAACGACGCGCCGGTGCGAGCCCAGGATTGCGCGCCGAGTCTGATACGGTGGGCGGCACGGGAAACCATCGGACAAACCATGTGGCGATATGTCGAATCCTGTGCCGCACAGGATGATCGGGTCATTCGCATTAAAATGAAGACTCCGATTCCCACCTTTATCGATGCGATCGCGCGCGGCGGCGCCTCGGTTGCGTTTATGATGCCGGAGCACCTCGCGAAAACCGATCCTTACAAACAAATTCCAGAAACCATCGGTTCTGGACCGTACCGCTTCCTTAAGGACGAGTTCGTGTCTGGCGCGGCCGCCGCCTATGCGCGCTTCGACGGTTACGTTCCCAGACAAGAACCGGCGGAATGGACCTCGGGTGGTAAAGTCACGCATTTCGACAGAATCGAATGGAAAATCATTCCGGATGCGGCGACGGCGGCGGCGGCGCTCCAATCCGGGGAAGTCGATTGGTACGAGCATGTGCAACCCGATCTGGCGCCCCTGCTGCGCCGCAGCCCGGATATTAAATTCGGCCTGGCCAACCCAACCGGGTTTAACGGTGTGATGCGGTTCAACCACCTGCACCCGCCGTTCAATAACGCCGCCGTGCGCCGCGCCGTGCTGATGGGCGTCAATCAGAACGATTACATGGCGTCCGTCACTGGCGGCGATCACGCGCTTTACCGGACCTGCGCGTCGATGTTTCCGTGCGGCACGCACCTGGGCAAGGACATGGGCGCGCAGGTGATGCGGGGCGACGTGGACCGGGCCAGGGCGATGCTCAGGGACTCCGGATACAACGGCGAAAAAGCCGTGCTGCTGAACCCGACCGACCTTGTCACGATTGGCCCTCTGGGCGACGTCACCTACGACCTGATGAAGAAAATCGGCCTGAACGTCGAAATGGTTGCCACCGATTGGGGCACGGTCGCCCAGAGACGCAGCTCGCGGGAGCCCGTGGAAAAGGGAGGCTGGTCTGTGTTGCACACCTGGGGCCCCTCCACGATCCGATTCACCCCGGCCGAACACAGCCAGATCAGAGGTCAGGGTGCCACCGGATGGTTCGGCTGGTATAAGGACGACACGATGGAATCCCTGACCGACCAATGGCTCCGCGCCCCATCCGAGGCCGTGCGCGACGCATTGGCCGACACCATCCACGCCCGCGCCTTCGACCTCGTTCCCAGCATCCCCCTGGGCCTTTTTCAGATACTGACCGCTTACCGGTCGAATTTGACCGGCCCGATCGAGGCGACGGGTCCGTATATGTGGAATATCCGGCGTATTTAAGCGCCGTGCAGCGGCGCTGTAAGCTGGTCGACTCGAAGGTGAAGAAACGGCTAAGACGGGTCGGCGGGAAACTGGCCGAAGCGCGCAGCGGCCACGCCGGATTATAGGGGCCGCGAGACGGCCGGTATTTGGGACCTGGAGTTCGATCATGGCGAAGACAATCGCGGGCACGACGATCGGCACCGGGTATGCGCTGACCAACGCTGCCTATACCCCATTTTACGTCGCGGCGGGTGCCGGGATCACGAATAGTTCCGGAACCGCGCTACTGAATGCTCTGGGCGCGGGCTGGAGCATCGGCAACGCGGGCCTTGTCGCGGCCACGGGGACCACGGGCAGCGGCGTCGTGGCGGTCAATGGCGGCACGCTCTCCAATACCGTCACCGGCGCGATCAGTGGCTATGGCTTCGGCGTGTCGATCGGTGGCACCGGCGTGGTATTCAACCGGGGCGGAATCAGCGCGAGTCAGTCCACCGGCGCGTCCGCGACCTATGTGTCGGGCTCCCATCAACTCACCGCGAAATCCGCGGGGGTCGCCATGGGCGGCGGCACGGTCGTCAATTATGCCAATGCCTCGATCGCCAGCCCTTTGATCGGCGTTGCGCTGAACGGCGCCGGCACGCTTGTCAACAGCGGCTCCATTGCCAGCGGCAGCGGTACCGCGGCCGGTTACGGCGTGCTCCTGGGCGCGGGCGGCAGCGTCACCAACCAGACCGGAGGCCGGATCACCGCCGGCAAGTTCGGTATCGCAGATTTCGGGCCGTTCACGGTCGTCAACCAAACTGGCGCCACGATTTCCGCTGCCAGCATTGGCATTTCGGGCAGTTACAAGGCGGGCACGATCACGAACCAGGGCAGCCTGGCGGGTTCGGTCAGGTATGGTGTCTATCTGGCTGCCGGCGGTACCGTGACCAACCTCGCCGGACAGATTTCTGGCGGTTATGGGGGCGTGCGCGCGTCGATCGTCGCCGCCACGGTGTCCAATCAGGGCACGATCAGGGGGACCACGCCGTTCGCCAGCCAGACCTTTCCATTTGGCGGCGTAATGTTGTTCGCTGGCGGCTCGATCGACAACGCCGCCCCGGGCGCGACGATCGTCGGCGGACGCTATGGCGTCTTCGCGGCGGCACAGGCGACACTGACCAATCAAGGTTCCATTACCACCGCCCGGTCCCTGGGCGGTGCCGCAGTTCTGCTGAACGGCGGCGGCTCGATTGGCAACGCCAGCACCGGAAAGATCACCAGCAACGGCTATAGCGCGGTCATCGCGGGCGCCGCCGGGACCGTCACCAACGCGGGCACGATCTTCAGCACCCAGACTTTCGCCGGCGCCGGTCTTGCGTTGTTCGCCGGTGGCACCGTCACCAACCAGGCGGGAGGCAATATCGCCAGCGAGTGGATTGGCGTCCAGTTCGGGCGCGCCAACCTCGTTGGCAACGGCACGCTGGTGAATGACGGCGTGATCCAGGCGACCGACGGCAAGGTGGGCGGTGCCGATGGGGCGGCCGTGTGGCTGCACGGCACAAGCACTGTTATCAACAACAGCAGCGCGTCGATCGGCGGCGCGGTCGCCGGAACCGTCGCCAGCGGCCCACTGGCGGGGACCTCTGTCGGCGGGTTCGGAATTGTCGCCTATTACAACGCCACCATCGTCAATCGTGGCACCATTGGCGGCGGGGTTTACGCCGTCGATTTCACCACGAACAACACCACCCAGACCGCCGGTACAGGCGGACTGATCGAGGTCGCTCCGGGCGCCACCTTCCAGGGCATCGTCCTCGGCGCGTCCAATGGCAATACCCTCGCGGGCAAAGCCCTGAACGCCTATGCCAGCCTTGGCCGGCTGGAACTGCTGTCCGGCGCTTCAACTGGCACGATCTCCGGTTTCGGCACGCGTTACCGGAACTTCGGCAACGTCGTTGTCGATCCCGGCGCGCAGTGGAATCTCGCGGGCACGGTCGGCGCCGAAACCACGCTTACGTTTTCGACCGGCGGGTCCAGTGGCCTGACCCTGGCGAACCCCGGTGCGATGCAGGGCACGATCGCGAATTTCCGCGCGGGCGAGACCTTGTCCCTCGCCGGGATTACCACCTCCAGCGGCTTGTTCCCGATCACGATGGACAGCAGCGACCTGCTGACCCTGACCGGCGCGGGCATCGTGCTGCATTTCGACAGCTCGGCGACCGGACTCACCTTCTCCCAATCGGTTTCCGGCGGGCAGACCAACATCACCGTGTCCTGTTTTGCCCGCGGCACCGCGATCCACACAGCCGGCGGGCCGGTGCGGGTGGAGGAACTGAAGGCAGGCGGAAAAGTCCTGACCCACCGGGGGGAGGAAGTGGATATCGTCTGGATCGGCCAGCGCGACGTCGATTGCCGCCGCCACCCCGACCCGGCCTCCGTCCTCCCCGTTCGCATCCAGGCCTGGGCTTTTGGACGCGGCGTGCCGTCGCGCGACCTGCTGCTCAGCCCCGATCACGCGATTTATCGGGAAGGCGTGCTGGTGCCGATCCGGTGCCTGATCAACGGCACCTCGATTCGTCAGGAAACCGTTGCCGCGGTGTCCTATTTCCACATCGAACTGCCGGAACACGACGTGATCCTGGCGGAGAACCTGCCGGTGGAATCGTACCTCGACACTGGCGACCGGGCGAGTTTCGCCAATGGCGGACAACCGCTGAAGCTGTTTCCGGAATTCTCCGCGCGGCGCTGGGAAATGGCGGGCTGCGCGCCGTTGGTGATGTCCGGTCCGAAGCTCGATCTGATCAAGCGTGGGCTGACCCCCAGGTTGAATAACCGTTACACCTATTACTGATTGGCCGCTTACAGACCGGCCGCGACCGCCGCGGCCACGCGCGCCATCGGATCGGACCAGATGCCGGTCTCGGTCTGCCGGAACAGCGTCACCGAGGAGTACCAGGGCGTGTCCGTCCGCTCCAACAGCCAGCGCCAGTCGGGCGCGCGGGCGAGCAGGATGAACGTCTTCTTCCCCATCGCGCCCGCGACATGCCCGGCCGAGGTATCGACGGTCACCAGCATGTCCAGCGAGTCCAAAATCGCCATCGTGTCTTCGAAGTCGCCAATTTCGGGGCCCAGGTTGACCAGCGGCGCGGCGCCGAAATATTGGCTGGTTTGTGTCGCTGCGGGCCCCTTTTGCAGCGACACCAGCGCGATGCCGGGCACGGCCGCCAAGGGCGCGAACGCCGCGAGCCCGGCGGAGCGCCAGAGATCGTTATTATGCGTCGGCCGTCCCGCCCAAACGATCCCGATCCGCCGCCGGGTGCCCGGAGCCAGGCGGTCCAGCCGCTGCTTCCACGTCGCGACCCGCGCAGGATCGGCCCGAAGATAGGGCGTTGTGCCGGGCATCCGATCGGGGCGCGTGCCGTGCAACGCGGGCAGCCCCGACAGCGCCCGGAACGCCTTGAACGGTGGCGCGTTGCGCCACTCACTGAACACAAGCGCCGGCGGGTAGACCTGCCGCAGGAACGGCAATACGTCGGGCGCCGCCGCGATCGCGATGTTCGGGCAGCGTTCGGCAACCCAGGGTAGATAGCGGGCGAACTGGATGACATCGCCGAAGCCTTGATCGGCGATCAGCATCAGGACGCCGTCGTCGAAGGGCGCGCCGTCCCAGCGCGGCTGGGTTGTCGGCGGCATCAGCGGCGCGTTGCCGGGCAGATCGAAGCGCCACTGGTATTCCACCCAGCCCTTCTCCCACTCGCCGCGTAGCAGCAGCGCCTCGGCAAGTTGGAAATGCGGTCCCGGCAGGAAAGCGTCGAGCTTGAGCGCCGCTTTGGCCGAGGCGATGCAGTCGTCCAGCTCCAGCCGGTGATATTGGATGACGGCGAGGTTATGGAGGGCCACCGGATCGTCGGGCGCCAGGGCCGAGGCGCGCCGCGCCGCCACCACTGCGTCGTCGAACCGGCCCAAAGCGCGGTAGACCTCGGATATGTTGCGCAGATACAGCCGGATATCGACGCCATGGGCGATGGCGCGTTCTATCTTCGCGAGTGCTTCCTCGCGCCGGTCCAGCCGGAAATCGACGATACCGGACAAATGCAGGGCGTCGGGATGGTCTGGCGCGACGTCCAGCGCGCGCCGCAGCAGCCGGTCGGCGAAAACGTAGTTTTTCTCGGCCTCCAGGCGGCTGGCCAAGGTCAGCACGTCCGCCAGGGGCAGGGGAATCTCCACGGTCATGGGATGGCCGGGCCGGCGGTTCGGCCTGCGAGTCCGGTCCGCGCCATCGCGCGACCCCGTGAAGAACGCGTCATCGCGCGATGGTTCCGCCGGCCGCGATCAGTCAACGGTATAGCCAAGGCGTTCGATCGTGGGCCGCAGGATTTCAATCGCCGGTCCCAGATGCTGGCGATAATGCTTGTAACGGTATAATGACCGGTCGTACAGCGGTTCCGTTACCTGCGCGTAACTGGCGGTCCGGGCGTAACGCCGGTTCTCGTAAAACCGCAGGCAATTCTCGTCGAAGGGTTCGCCGACGAAATCCAGGATCGCGCGCACCGTCGCTTCCTGATCTGTCACCATCGTTTCGTAACGCACGGGCATGTACCGCAGCGCCATTTCATTCCGGTAATGCGCCACCAGATCGGCCACGCGCGCATAATGCAGCGCCGCAGTTTCCAGCGCCGAGGCGCAATAATATCCGTGGGTGAAATGATTGGCCATCGACGAAATCATGACATCCAGCGGATGCCGGACCACGTGGATCATTGGCGAGTCCGGGAACAGCAGCGCGATCAAACCCATATGGGTTTCGTTCAGGGGCATTTTGTCGGTGAACCAGGTCGCGCCGGGCTCCGCCACGCCCATTTGCGCGACTTTTTGCAGATAGTAATCGCGCAGATTGTCCAGCCCGTCGCGCTGATCGCCCATCCACAGCTCCGCCAGCGCCTCCGGATAGGTCAGCGGGCTGTTCAGCATGCGCGGCATGATGTTGACGATGTCGTTGATCAACGGCAGTTCGTCGCCCGCCGAGATCGCGGGGTGGGCGGACAAGGTCTGCTCGACCAGCGTGGTGCCCGAGCGCGGAAACCCCAGGACGAAGATCGGCCGCGGCACATCCGTCCGCGCGCCCGCCCTTGGCAGCAGCGACAGCCGCCCCGACAGGAAAAACCCTTTCAGCCGCGAGATCGTGTTGTCCGCAAGCGGATCGAGGTATGCGTTGCCGCTGTGTTCCCGCGCCAGACGTTTGCCGTCCGCGAAGGCGGCCCAGGCTTCGTCGTGGCGGTCGAGCTGGTCCAGCAGGCGGCCCTTTTCGGACAGTTCCGTCGGACCCAGCCCGATCGGCACGGGCGCGTCTTCCGTTCCCGCGCTCACTGTCTGGCTGTCCAGCAGGGCCAGGGCGTCGTCGTGCCGCTTCATCCGCCCCAGCACCACGGCGCGGGTCAGGACCGAGGCGGGGTCGTTGGGCGAAATCGCATCGAGACGGTCGAGCTTTTCCGCCGCTGCGGCGAAATCGCGGTCTGCTTCCTCCAACCGCGCCCATCCGAGAAGGGTTTCGCGGATCTGAGGCCCCCCCGCGGTGGCTTCCTCGTACAAGGCGCGCGCTTCTTCCATGCGTCCCTGGTTCTTCAGGCACCAGGCAAGGTTGGCCAGGACGATCGGGTCGCGAGCACCGGCGATTTCCAGGACTTTCCGGTAATGATATTCGCCCAGTCGCGGCCGCTGTGCCTCGGTCGTGATCATGCCCATCAGGTTGTGCGATTGCGCGGCCTGGGGGGCGATGCGGATGGCGTTGCGGGCGTGGACTTCGGCCTCGCCCAGGGCGCCTTTGCGCATCAACAAAAGGGCGATTTCGTTGGTGGCGTCGAAGTTGTTGGGATCGAAATGCACCAGGCGGCGCAGCAACGCCTCCGCCGCGTTGGCTTTCCCCTGTTCATTGCGAATCGAATACAGAACCGACAATGCCCCGGGCCGGTCGGGCGCGAGTTCCAGGACATCCAGACAGAGCTGTTCCGCCAGGTCCTTGGCACCCTGCTGGTAGGCCTGAACCGCCCGCTCGACCAGCGGCACCAGATGCCGCGTGGCCTCGACGGGCGGGATGGATGCGCCCTGCAACATGCAGCACCGCTCTGGGCGGAGCCCGCTGCCGCAGGGGCACAGATTGGGGGACGATGCGTTCATGGGCGAAACGTGTACGCCGGGCCGGTGGCGCCATTCAATAGCGTTGAACGGCCCAACCCCTCATCCCTGGGCGCCCGCCGACTTCACCAGGCTGGCTTCGTCGTCGCCCCGGACATATCCGCGGCAGTGCGAGCAGTAGAAATTGACGATTGCCGGGTTGTGCGCGCGTATCAGCTTAATCAGGCGGCTGAGCCAGATGTTGGTGTCGCGGAACCAGGAAGTGCGATGCCGGACCGTGACGTAATGCGGTAGCCATTGCAGCCCGGCGTGCGGACCGGCCAAGGCGTTCAAGGTGCGATTGATGCCGACATAGGTGTGTGCGTCCGGCTCGGCTTCGTAATGGCGGCCAATGGCCTTGCCCAGGATGTAGTCCCGGGAGTCCGCGCTGCCGGCGAATTGATGGCGGGCGTCAATCGGTGGCGCCGCGCCGCCATTCTGTCCCGCGATCGCGCGGAAACCCGCCACCGGCCCGTGATTCATGACATGGGCGTTGCCGGCGGAGGCGAAGAATTTGACGCTGCATCCGGCGGGAACCTTGAAGCGGTAGTCCTTCCCGTGAGGCGTGCCGCCGTGGCCGATGATGAAACAATCTGCCACTCCGGCACCGGCCGGGCTTTGAAACAAATAGGCGTTGGCGCCGAGCAATACGGTCCCGGCTGGCACTTCCATGGGCATGAGCGGTCTCCTCGGTATCGCGCCGGAACGGGCGGTTGTGGAACGAACCCGGCGGGTCAGGGGCGTTTACGATCCTGACCCGCGATGTTCGCCTCGGTTGAGCCCCAGAATACCACCATTCCTCGAACCGGTGCGGTTTGTTTCGACGCCGCGCGGGACGATGCACAAATCGCACAGGTTACGCAAACCTGGCGGGTCCCGGTTGTCCATGCCCGCAATCGCCGGCCATCGAAGCGGTGGCGCCCGAGGCGGGTGGCGCGCCCGCGCCTCACGCCGGATCCGGCGGCGGCAGGCGCGGCGCAACGAAGCGCCGATGCACCGCCCCCAGGCCGATCAGTGCCAGGCCCAACCCCAGGAACGACAGCACCCGCCACAACCCGGTCAGGTCCGACATGTCCACCAGAAACACCTTCGCGCAGACCAGTCCAATGACGCCCAAAGCGGCCAGTCTTGGCCCCTGGCTGAATGTCCTGATCCCCTGGACCATCAGCGCGATGCCATAGAGGAGCCACGCGCCCGACCACGCCCAGAGTTCCGCATCGCCGATATCGGCGTTGTCCAGGACGCTCATGTGATCGGGATGGAACATGTGGCGTATTTGCAGGGTGATCCAGACGAAGCCGGCGATGGGCGCGTAAACGCCCAGAATGCGCCGGTATCCGGGTTCGCCGATCCGGGACCGGGCGAAGACGGCCAGGCCGGCGGGCGCCAGATAGGCGGCCAGCAGCGCCACGGTCTCCACTTTGGCGCCCGTGAAGGCGGGGTTCAGCACCAGCAATAATCCGGCACCCGTCAGGGCCGCACAGCCCAGTACGCGCCAGGCTTTGTCCAGCATCGCGCGGCCGGTGCGGTGCGCCAGCAGCAAATACGCCACCGCCTGCGCCGACAGGGTCAGCAGGTGCAACGCGATCTCGTTGAAGCGGAAGGGCTCGATCAGCCCGCCCTGTCCGAATCCGTGACGGATTTCCAGCGCGACAAAAATCGAGGCCAGCGCGACGGTGCCCGCTTCCAGCACCGCCACCGTCAGATCGTCCGCGCGCCGCCGGAACATCATGCCCGCCGCAGCAAAGGAGACTGCGGGCAGTGCGTATGCGGCAATCAGTCCGTTCGCCAGAGGCAGCCGCCCGAACGCGTAATCCAGTACATACCAGTTTCCCATGACGCGGAGCAGCACGACCGCCGCCACGGCCAGCGCAACCAGACGCAGCGCGGGCAGATCGGCCTTCGCCTCGATCCAGGCCAGCGCGGGCAGGAACAGCGCGACCGCCAGCGTCAGCCATTGGTCTCGCAGCAGCATGGCGCAGCCAAGCGCCAATGCCGCGGTCGCGCCCGCGGCATGGACGCCGGCCCGCCGCGGCGAGGCATCTATCGAGACCCGCGGCGCGGCATCGGGTAGAATTTGCCGTGGCATTGCCTCGGTTGAGGCTTTCGCGGCGGCCATGGTCAGTCCGGCAGCCAGCGCCAGGGCGGCCGCGGCCCAGGCGAAGCCGGTCTGGAACCCGGCGATCCGCGTATACATGGTCAAAAGGACGAGCACCGGCACTGCGCCGGTCAGCGCCGACCAATGCAACGGCCGCGGCGCCCGTCGCTCGAACCACAGGCCCGCGGCGCCGTGAAACGCGGCGAACAGCGTGGCAGCGGTCAGCAGCGGCACGATGGCGGCCGGCGCCCAGGCGCCTGCGACGACGGTAACGGTCCCGCTTTCCAGCGCGACGGTCTCGCCCGTCGCGGCCCATCCCGGCAAATCCCATATCCACAGCGTGAACAATCCGAACGCGGCGGCGATCCTGGGCAACCGGTCCAGCCGTTCCTCGGTCGCGCCGCGCCAGACCGCGAGCGGGGACAGCGCGAACAAGGCCAACCGCGGGGCGAGTCCGGGGACCTGCTGTTCCAGGATCAGACACGCGATTCCCAGGGCGGCGAAGGGCACCCAGGCGAGTCGCCGGCCCACCGGATGGTCCAGCGCCGCCGCGGGCAGCAGAAAGAGATTAAGCGCGGCTGCGGCGGGCACGAACGCGGCCACCGCCCAAAGATCGGTCCCGCCCGCCGCGCCCGCCAGCACAACCCAAAGCGCCCCCGCGAGCGTGGTGGCCCATGCCAGCCACGTCCAGGCGGTATGGCGCACCACCCATAACGCGGTGGCGGACACCACGAACAAATAGGCGAACAACCCCGGCCATGACGGGTTTTGGCTTGAAACCAGCGCGGGCGAGATGAAAGCCCCCGCGATCCCCGTCGCCGCCGTCAATGGGCCGTAGCGCAATGCGGCGGCCATTCCCACGAAGGAGGCCATCGCCATCGCCAGGAAGGCCAGAAGCGGCGGCAGCAAATCGTAAAACGGTCCGGCGCCATAGGCCGCTCCGAACAGGATCGCGGTCCCACCGGCGGCGAGTCCGGCGGGCGCCTGATCGATGCCCGCGCCGTGCGCGGTGTCCGGCGCGGGCCGCCGGAACAACCACTCCGCCGCGGCCAGCAATCCGGCGCCCAGAAGCCCCGCCAGCGCGCAGCGCGCACCCGGCCCGAGCATGTCCTGTTCGACCGCATAACGGATCAGGAAAACGCCCGCGAGCAGCAGCGCCGCGGAGCCGAGCCAGACGCCCCAGCGGGCGGCGAGCAAGGTTTCCAGGTCTCGCGTTGGCCGCGCGGCTTTGGGTTGCGGTGGCGGTTCCGCGGGAAGGGGCGCGGGTCTGGGCTCGCCGAAAGGGGAGGGGGGTGGTTCGCGTGGCGGCCCGGGCGTTTCTGCCACGAACTCCTGGACGGGCGCCTGGGCGGGTGCCGGGATGGTGGGCGCCAGGGCGGAAGACGCGGGTATGGAAGACGCGGGTATGGAAGACGCGGTTATGGAAGACGCGGGGGCGTGCGCTGGCGCGGCCATACGCTCGTCCAGCGCGCGGCGCAGGGCGCGGATTTCCGTGTGGGCCGCGTTGGCGCGGAAGAAGCCGACGATGCCGAGGACGTAGCCGGCGGCGACCAGAAGGCCGAAGAACAGAGCGCTTTCCATTTCGGCAGGGGGCCGCAGTCAGCCCCTTCCGGTCAAGCGGAAATACACGTCCATGTGAGCCACCCGCCGACCAGGCCGGACAGGCAACGCCATCCGTTCCTGGCTGCGCGCGCAACCGGGCACGGCCAGTGTGCCGCGTCCAGCGCCGGGGCGCCCGATTCAGCCCGTGGCGGCGGCGATCGCCCCGTTCAATGCCTTGACGCCCGCGGCCGGTCCATCGGGATGATTCCAGACGCATCCGACCACCGCCAGGAAATCCGTCCCGGCTTTGACCAAGGGCGCGCAGTTTTCCGCCGTGATCCCGCCGATCGCGCAGGACGGCAACTCCATCATTTCCGACCACCACGCCAGGATGTCCGGATCGAGGAAGTTTTTCACGTCCTTGGTGGTGGACGGGTAAAAGGCGCCGAAGGCCACGTAGTCGGCGCCATCGTCCCCCGCCTGCATGGCCAGATCGCGGCTGCCCTTACAAGTCACGCCGAGAGTCCGATCTGGCCCGATCAGCACACGGGCGTGCGCTGCGGGCATGTCTTCCTGCCCGACATGCACGCCATCGCAGCCGAACGGCGCGACCAGATCCGCCCGGTCGTTCAGAAGGAACGCCACGCCACGCGATTGCGTTACCGGACACAGGGCCTCGATTGCCCGCTTCCAGGCATCGTCTTCGGCGTCCTTTAACCGCAGTTGCAGCGCGGCCACATCGCCCGCGTCCAGCGCCGCTTTAAGACGATCGACGAACAGCGCGGGCGCGAACGCCGGAGGGGTAATCAGGTAAACCCGGCACCCCTCGCCGCCTTTTCCAGACTTGCCGGACATCAGTCGCCGTTCTTGTAAATGCCGATGATCTTCTCCAGCATCTCCAGCGCCTTTTCTCTCGGGCGTTGGAATGTATTGCGCCCGATGATCGATCCGTTGGCGCCGCCGTCGCGGATGCCGCGGACTTCCTCGTAGACGCCGTCCAGGTCTTTCGCCTCGCCGCCGGAGAACACGACGATCCGCTTGCCGGCGAAGGACGCCTGCATCACATGCGCGACGCGCTTGGCCATCGTCGATCCGTCGAATTTCTCATAGCTTTTCTTTGCCGCGTCCAGGCTGACGACCGCAGTTGGCGGCTTCACCTTAATGATGTTGGCGCCCATTAAAGCTGCCATCTGCGCGGCATAGGCGCAGATATCGACGGCGGTTTCGCCCGCCTTGTCCAGGTTCGGCCCGCGCGGGTAGCTCCAGACCACGACCGCGAGGCCGGAATCCTTGGCTTCCAGCGTCAGTTCACGCAGCTCCTCCATCTGCGCGAAGGCGTATTCGCTGCCGGGATAAATGGTAAAGCCGATGGCGGCGCAGCCCAGACGCAGCGCGTCCTTGACGCCCGCGGTCACGGCCTGGTCTTTGTTGGTGGCCAGGCTGTTGGAACTGTTGCACTTCAGGATCGTCGGAATCTGGCCCGCGAACGTGTCGGCGCCCTGCGCCAGCATGCCCAACGGCGCGGCATAGGCATTCAGTCCCGCCTCAATGGCGAGCTGGTAATGATAATGCGGGTCGTAGGCCGGCGGGTTCGGCGAGAAACTGCGCGCCGGTCCGTGTTCGAAGCCCTGATCGACCGGCAGAATGACCATCTTGCCCGTGCCCGCCAGCTTCCCGGTGCAGAGAATCCGCGCCAGATTGGCCTTCACGCCGGGGTTATCGCCTTCGTACCAATCGAGGATTTTTTTAACTTTTTGCGTCACGCGCATTGTGGTGGTCCCTTTCCTGGAGAAATTTCCGCCGATGGCGGCGATAACTAACCTGGCCGTCCCGGTTTGTCACCGCATTGCCTGCGACGCCGCCGGATTTAACGGGCGCCGGGTGACCGGATGGCTGGCGAACGGCGCCTCGGTCAGCACGAACCCGCCCATTCCTTCCGCGATCGCCACAACTGCGTCCCGTCCCGGCGCGTCCGGCCACAGCACCAACCGGCAGACTCCGATCCGCAGCGCCGCCATCGCCTGGCCCGTCCCATCGGCGCAGTCGAGAATGTCGAGGCATGGTGTTTCCGGGCAGGCGGCCCGCGCGGCAACGATCAGGGCGCGCCACCAGCCGCAGCCCGCGTAAAGTCCGGCGCCTGGCCCCGACAGCAAGGTGACCGGAATCCCCATTGCTCCACCCGCCGCCAGCGCCGCGCGTGCATCGTCCAGGCCATGAACAATTGTCGTAGGATAAATCGCCATCGCCACAGCAAACACGCTTCCGGAAGGCGAAACAACGGGCCTTGACGGCGAAACAACGGCCAGGTTCATTGCAAAACAGAATCTGGACGGGAATCGGCATGGCGGAGGACACCATACCTCGGGACGCGGACGATTTCGAACCGCTGGACGCGGAACCGATCGAGGCCAGGTTGGAAGCCGCCCTGGAACGGATCGCGCGGCGTCTCGACGTTTCCCGCTCATCGGCCCAGTACGGAAACACTGGCGAACTTGCCGCGCGCCTGGACGGCTTGATTGCCCGCGTGCGAGAGACGCTGGACCGCGGCCCCGGGGACTGAAACGCCCCGGACCGAAACCACAGGAAGGATCGCGCGGCATGGCGCAGGTTTCGCTCCAGATTAATGGCTACCCCTATATCGTCGGCTGCGCCGATGGGGAGGAATCGCATCTGCGCGCCTTGGCCGCGGGCCTGGACGCGCGGATCGAGGACATCAAAACCGCGACCGGCCTGACCGGGGAGGGCCGTTTGCTGGTCATGGCCGCGCTGGTCTTGTCCGACGAGTTGCATGACCTTCGGCGGAAGACCGGCGAGGGCGATCCAGGAGCCCTGCACGCGGAAAAACCGGTGCCGAAAGCCAGCCGCCGGCTGAAGACCATCGCCAAACGTGCCGAGGATATCGCCGATCTCGCCGAGGCGTCCGCCGAACCCGAACCCGCGGCCCCTCCCCCCGTGGAGAGGCCCCCCATGGAGAGGCCTCCAGTGGAGGTCCCGCCCGTGGAGGTCCCGGCCCCATTGGAGCTCCCTGCCGAAGTGCCCGCGCTGCCCCCACCCGCAGAGGTCCGCGCGCCGGTCATGGAAGCCGAGACCGCCGCGGCGGAACCGGTGGCGCCGGTCACACTGCTGACGGAAAACATTGCCGCGCGGTCCGAACACGCCTAAACAGATCGGGCGGGGCTGCCCGGCCCGACAGGTCATACATCCCCAGGGCCAGTAAGCATCTCCCCAGGGAGCTGGCTCTGCCGGGATCCTGGTCTCGGTATCTGGCGCCCACCTGCACACGCAGGCTCTGGGAGGATGAAGCACCACCGGCCATGGCGGCTCCGCACATATTCTCCGAACTCGATGAGGCCAAACGCGCTTTGCGCGCCCACGCGCTGACGGCGCGCAAGGGATGGGATGGGACGGCTGCCGGAGAGGCGGTCGGGGCGCGTATTCTGCGCAATTGCCCGCTGCCAGGGGGCGCCACGGTGTCCGGGTTCTGGCCCCTGGATGGCGAACTCGATCTCCGTCCCCTGCTGATCGCCCTGCATGATCGCGGCCACCCGGTTGTTTTGCCGGTCACCCCCGGGCGCGGCCAGCCGCTGACATTCCGGCTCTGGCGTCCCGGCGAGGCGATGGTGGCGGAAAAATTCGGCACGATGCGGCCCACCGGCGAAGAACGGCCACCCGATTTCCTGCTCGTGCCCTTGCTGGCCTTCGACCGGCACGGTGGCCGTTTGGGCTATGGCGCCGGATTTTACGACCGCACCCTCCCGCTTTTACCCGGTGCCTTCGCCCTTGGCTGCGCCTTCGCGGCGCAAGAGGTCCCCAACGTGCCGATGGGTCCCACCGACATGCGCCTGCGCGCGATCGCGACGGAGCGGGAGATCGTCCGGTGCGCGTGGCTGTGAAACCGCCGGCTTGCGATCGTCCGCCGCCGCCATTGATGTTTCGCGAAAATCCGACGCCTGATTGTCGCGACCGCACGGCGCCTGGGTGTGCCGATCGTGCCCGCGACGCGAAGGTCGCCGCTTACGCCGCGACCGGAGAAGCCACGGTCGTTCTGTGCTGACCCCTGCCACGGCGCGCATGTTCGTGGCACACTCGGCCCATGCGCATACTTTTCATGGGCGACATCGTCGGCCGCACCGGCCGCGACACGATGGGCCGCGAACTGCCAAAACTCCGTAAGGCCCTGCGGATCGACCTCGCGATTATCAACGCGGAAAATGCCTCGCACGGGTTCGGATTGGGCCCGGACATGGCGGCGGCGCTGTTCGCGGCGGGGGCGGATGTGATCACGCTTGGCAATCACGCGTGGGATCGGAAGGAAATCATCCCCTATATCGCGCAACACCCGCGCTTGATCCGGCCGCTGAATTATCCGCCGGACACGCCCGGTGCGGGGTTTGTGGTCGTGGAGGTCCCGGGCGGGCGCAAGGCGTTGGTCTTGCAGGCCATGGGCCGCCTCTACATGGACCCGCTGGATTGCCCGTTCCGCGGCACGGCCGACGTGCTGGCGCGTTACCGCCTTGGCGGCACGGTCCACGCCATCGTCGCGGATATTCACGCCGAGGCGACCTCGGAGAAAATGGCCTACGCGCATATCTTCGATGGGCAGATGTCGATGGTGGTGGGGACGCACACGCATTGCCCCTCCGCCGATGCCCAGATTCTGCCGGGCGGGACCGCGTTCCAGTCGGACGCCGGCATGTGCGGCGATTACGACAGCGTGATCGGCATGACCAAAGACAACGCCGCATTAAGGTTCTGGCGCAAAATGCCAGGCGAGCGATTGGGGCCGGCCGAGGGCCCAGCGACATTATGCGGCGTGTTCGTCGAAACCGACGATGCGACGGGACGGGCGATACGGGTCGAGCCGGTCCGAATGGGTGGGCGGCTGGCGCCCGCGATGCCGGTCGATCGATAGGCAGGCCCGCCACCTGACTCTCCCCAACCCGGGTTTTCCGCGGTAAGAACCGATCCTCTCAACCGACAAGCGATCCCCATGGCCGGTCATTCCCATTTCAAGAACATGATGCACCGCAAGGGCGCGCAGGATGCCAGGCGCGCCCGGATATTCGCCCGTCTGATCCGGGAAATTACCGTCGCTGCGGGCCAGGGTCTGCCCGACCCCGCCGCCAATCCCCGCCTGCGCCTCGCCGTCGCCGCCGCCCGCGCCGCCAACATGACCCGCGACACCATCGAACGTGCCGTCAAGAAAGCCGCGGGCGAGGGCGCGACCGACAATTACCAGGAAGTCCGGTACGAGGGGTACGGTCCAGCGGGCGTCGCCGTAATCGTCGAAGCCCTGACCGACAACCGCAATCGCACCGCGGCCGAAGTCCGCTCCGCCTTCGCGAAGAACGGCGGCGCGCTGGGTGAAACCAATTCGGTCGCGTTCATGTTCAACCGGCTCGGTGCCATCCGCTATCCCGCCGCCGCGGCGTCGGAGGACGCGATGCTGGAAGCCGCGATCGACGCGGGCGCGGAGAATGCCGGGTCCGACGCCGAGGGCCATGACATCACCTGCGCGGTGGAAGATTTCTTCGCCGTCCGCGACGCGTTGGAAACGAAATTCGGTGCGCCCGAAAGCGCCCGCCTGGAATGGCGGCCAGCCACGTCGATTGCCCTGGACGAGGAAAAAGCCAGCGGACTGATGAAGCTTCTGGACGTGCTGGAAGACAGCGACGACGTGCAGAACGTTTACGCGAACTTCGACATCTCCGACGCGATCATGAGCCGGTTGTCGGCCTGAACGTTCAGGCCGCCAGCCGCCCGGTAAACCGTTCAAGGAACCGCCGCCAGCTTTCCGTCTGGGCTTCGTCGAGCGCGAAGACCAGTCTGATCGTGTTGTCCTCCCCGCCTTGCACCGTGGCGGGCAAACGCAA
>JAYWAX010000661.1:0-8395 GCA_043782125.1 Acetobacteraceae bacterium
TGAAGTGGTTGATGAAGGTGCCGCCAGCCGATATCAGTGCTGCCACCGTCGCCGCCCCGTTCATCTGGGTCGAGGTAAAGGCGAGCGAGCCATACAACGCCGATCCGCTGAAAGTCGCGATGCCATAGGTCGATCCGCTTTCGTTGCGGGCCACGGCGACCCGGCTGAAGGTGCCGTTGCTGCCCGACAGATCGCCGATCAGCGTCTTTCCATTGTAGTTCGCGTCCTGAATGAACGTCTTCACGTTCGCCAGCAACGAATTATATTGCTGCATGTAGTTCGTCCGGTCGGCGCCGGTGGTCGTGCTGTCCGACAGCTTCACCAGCACGTTGCGCATCGTCGTCATCGTGTTGGATGTGTCGTTGAGACCCGTTTTCGTCGTCTGCAATAACCCCTGGACGCTGCCAAGTTGCTGGTTGGCGCTGGTCAAGGCGCCGACAGTGGAGCGAATCGACTGCGCAACGGCGTAAGCCGCGCCATCGTCGACGGCATCCGCCACGCGAAACCCGGTCGAGACGTGCTTTTGGATCGTCTGCAACTGGGAGTTCGTGGCCTGAAGAGATTGGAGCGCGACCATCGCGCTCATGTTCGTATTGACGGAGGACAGAGCCATGGCTTGTTACCTACCTGGTCCAAAGTTACGCGGTTCAGGGGTTTTCCCTGGGTGTGGAAGGATCATGGCGGAAAAGTCTTAATGAACGATGAAAGACCCGCCGAAATCGTCATCCCGCCGGAAGAAATTTCACCAGCGACATCGCGTTTGCCGCTGAAATCAACTGATACGACGCCTGCAATTGTGTTTGCGTTTGCGTCAGCGCCGCCAAAGTCGCCGCCATGTCCACATTCTCGGCCGGGGAGAGTTGCGCGGACAGGGCCTGCGCCATGTCGCCCAGAGTGGTTTGGGTCGCGGTCAGCGCTGCCTGATGTTCGCCAAGCACGCCAACGTCGGTGGCCATCGCGGCGATCGCGTTCGTGACGCTCGTCTGCGTGTCCGCGATCAGGCCGCTGAAATTGGGGTCCCCCGCCTGGGCGCTGGTCAGCGATCCAACGGTGGCCAGCGCGCGCATCAAATCGCGCATGTGCGAGCCTGTGGTGGAGGAACCCGAGGAAACGGCGCTGACGTTCTCGCTGGCCAGCAAACCGATCGGACGGGTCTGCCCGTCGCCCAGGGATACCGAAGGCGGCGCGGCGGTTCCCGGCCCCTGCGACATGTAGGCGGAAAATGGCGACGCGCCCGGGGCATTCGAAGCCGCGGCGGTCAAGGTGGTAGCCGCGGTCGCCGCCGCGCCATTGGTGGACAAGCCCGCGACGGCGCCAGAGATCTGCGTGAAGAAACCCGACGACAGGAGTTGTTGCGCATTGGGTACGGGCGGGTTCGCGGTATCCTGGCCAGCGAATACATAGGCGCCGCCAAACCGACTGTTCAGCAATTCCCCGACCTGGACCAGATTTGCTCGGGCCGATGCCGCGATGGTATCCACCTCGGCCGGGTTCAGTCCGTTCAAATTTGGTAATTGGGCCATCAGGTTCGACGCAATGCCCTGGATGCGCTTCATCGCGGTCTGAGTCACTTGTGCCGGGCCGCTGGCCGCGTCGATATTCGCCTGCGCCGCCTTCAACGATTCGATCCTGGGACGCAACATCAGCGCCGCCGGGGCGCTCCCCCCCAAACCAGAGAAGGTGTTGGCAATCAAGCCACTGCTCGCTTGCGCGGTCAGTGTGTCGAAGCGTCGCTTGATCGCGCCGGACCCGGCGATCAGCACGGTCAGCGCGGGGTTGCCCCCCGCCCCGGCGATCGCGCCGCTCATTGCACGGACTGCAGCAGTTGCGTGAACAATGACTGTACCGTGCTGACGATCCGCGCGCTCGCGCCATAAGCGTTCTGCAACTGGATCATATGTGCCATTTCCGTGTCCATGTTCACCCCCGACGAAACCGCCAGGCTTTTGGTCAATGTCGCTTGCACCGCTTGCTCGGTCGTTAGTTGCCCAGAGGCGGCCGCGCTGACACCGGACTGCGCCGCCACAAGAATGGCGGCGTGATCGGCGAGCGTGGCGGGCATCGCGTACGGCGCGTTCAAGGTCCCGGACGGCCCAAGCAACGCGGTGGCTCCGGCGGGTTGCGGCACGCCTTGTTGCGCCTCCCGGCCAAAGGCGAATTTCAATGCGCGATCGATCATGGTGTCGAAACCGGCGGGTCCTCCCGCAGGGTTCGCAGTAAAGGCCGAGGCTCCGGTGCCAGAGCCCGCGACATCGTGGGTGCCGTCCCGGACCAGCGCGGCATTGGCGGCGACGGCGGGGTTGACCTGGATGGCGGCGGAGAACCCGGCGTAGGTCGATTGCACCGGATTGCCGCCGCCTGCCGGGACCGCGCCGGTGGGATCGGTAAACAGCGTCAACCCCTGCGCATCGAAGCGCGTCGCCAGGGAGAAGGAGAACTCATCGAGTTCGGCCTGAAAACTGGGCAGGGTCGTGTCGCGCAGTGCGATCGCGGCGCCCAGTTGGCCGCCCTGAATGCGGGTTGCGATGTCGGTGCCGTCCACCGAGATCGCTGGTAGCCCGCCGCCGGGGTAATACGCGCCGGCCCCGAGCGTGGCATTCGAGGTCTGGACCGGTCCGGACGTCGCCCGGGTGGGGAGTTGGGTGCCGGACAAGGTCGTCACGATCATGTCGCCGTTCGACTGAACCAGGGTTTTGATGCCAAGGACGTTGCTGAGCGCATGAACCGCGGCGTCGCGCTGATTTTCGAGGTCCGCGGTGGACTGTCCCGCAGAGCGTGCCGCGACGATCCGGCTACTGACCGTTCCGATCTGGCTGAGTTGCGTGTTCATCGTATCGACAGCGGCCACAATCGTGTTCTGGGCTGCCTGCCGCTGCTGGGTGTACGACTCGCTCAGGGTATTGATCCCCGACGTCAGGGTGCCCGCCGCCGCGACGACCGCCGCCTGGCCCGGACCGCTGGCAGGATCGAGCATCAGGGCGGAAAATGAATCCGCGACCTTGCCCAGGAGGCTGCCGATATCGTTGCCTTGCCCGGGCGTGCCCAGGACGGCGTCGACGGCGGCAAGGCTGGCCGCGGTGGTGGTCAGACCGCTGACGGTGGTGCCTTGGCTGAAGACGGATTGTTGCAGGGCGAGATCGACGGCGCGCGTCGCCGCCTCGGTCCGCACGCCCATGCCTTTGGTCCCGGCGACGAGGCTTTGCTGCGCGCCGGTTTCCGTCGAATAATCGGGCGTGGCGGCATTGGCGACGTTGTTCGAGACCAGGTTGAGCCTGGCGTCGATATTGGCCAGACTCCGGCTGGCGATCGAAAGCGCGGCGTCGAGGCTCATGCCAGGTTACCGTTTCATGTCGATGGTTTGTTGCAACATGTCTTCGGCGGTGGTGACGACCTTCGTGTTCGCCGAATACGCGCGTTGGGCAACGATCAGCTTCGAGAATTCCGACGCGATATCGACGTTGGAACTTTCCACGGAACTGGTGATGAGGTTGCCGGCGCCGTTGGTGCTGGCCTGTTCCGCCAGCGGTGTGCCAGAGCCGACGGTCGCGGTGAAGGACTGGCCGTTCTGGCGTTGCAGCGCGTTCGGATTGTTGAACGTGATCAACGGCACCTGTGCGATCGAGCGAGTCTGGCCGTTATTGTAATTGATGACAATGTTGCCATTCGCCTGCGCGGTCACGCCGGAATAGCTGCCCGGTGGCACGCCGTCCTGGCTCAGCCCTTCCAGGTTATAAGCAGTGCCCGCGTACTGGGTGACGCCGGTGGAGCCGCCATAGGTGCCAAGACTGAG
Source organism: Acetobacteraceae bacterium (assembly GCA_043782125.1). GTDB lineage: Bacteria > Pseudomonadota > Alphaproteobacteria > Acetobacterales > Acetobacteraceae > Rhodopila. The sequence continues at coordinate 3,791 of JAYWAX010000661.1, forward strand.
CTGGATGGTTTGCGGACCGGAGCCAAAATCCATCGACAGGCTCATGGTGGCGGAGGTACCCGCCGCGTAACCGGCGCTGGTGACGCTGCCGGTCACGGCGCCGATCTGGCCAACCGTACCGGCTGGAACGGGATTGCCGCTGGTTGCACCAAACTGCACGTCGGCGGTGCCGATCGCGGGTGTCGTGGCGCTCGGCGCGGTGATCGATACGGTCCAGTCGTTGGCGGAATTCCGCACCCAGCCCAGGCTGACGGTGTGGGCGGTGCCGAGGGAGTCGTAGACGGTGATGTCGGAGGAAATGGGCGAGGCAGCCGTGGCTGTGCCGGCAGCGGGCGTGGCGGGAAGGTTCGCGGAAAGCACGACATTCGCTGTCGCCACCGGATTGAGCACGGTCTGCGCGATCTGGATCGGAACGATTGCGTTCTGACTGACCGCGCCGGTCGCGGGATTGGCCAGCCATCCGTTCAAAAACTGACCGGCGGAATTGACGATATAACCGTCTTTGTTCAGCGCGAAGTCTCCCGCACGCGTATAGAACTGCTGGGGGTTGAAGGTCGGCGCACCGTTCACCTGGCCAGTCTGTTGCGAAACCGCGAACAGTCCGGCGCCCGCGACGGCGAGGTTCAGGGGTGAGTCGGTCTGGGTGACCGTGCCCTGCACGCTGTTCACGTAATCCGGCCGTGCCACCACGGCGCCGGGATCGTTGGTCAAAGCGGTACTGGTGGTCAGGTAATCGACGAAATGAGTATCGACGCGTTTGAACCCGACGGTTTGGCTGTTGGCGACGTTATCGCTGATATTGCCGAACGCGTCGGATTGCGCAGCCAGGCCGCTGATGGCGCTGTTCATGGCTCCGAAGAGGGACATCGTGAGGGCTCCCGTCCAATTGTCGGAGAGTCCCTCGCAAGCGCCGTGCCGGGGTTAAACGATTGGAAGTGTTCAAGGTTTTCGCAATGGGCGGGGGCGGTACCGCGCTGCACGGCAGGCTTCGCCCGGCATAATCTGCCGGGCGGGCCTGTGCAGCGTTCAATCCGGGTCGCGCCCTTTCACGCTGGCGTAGCCGCTGCCGAACAGCGAGTCCCGCTTCTGGAACGCGTGCTTCACCCCGTGCTCCCGCATCGTCGCCTTGAACGCCATCGCCGCCGGCGCGAGGTGGCCGCGGGCGTCGATTTCGGCGCCGATACGCTGGAGCGTGCGCGCGCCCATCAGTTCGAGGCCAAGGTTGACGAGACGCTTGTTGGCGGAGAGCAAATGCGGATCGACGAGGCCCATGCGGTCCGCGAGGCGCATCACCTCGGTTTCCAACTGGTCCGCCGGGTAGGACTTCAGCGCGAGGCCGATGTCCGCCGCGTCTTTGCCGGTCAGCGAGTCGCCAGTAAGGAGCAGGCGCTTCGCCCATTGCGGGCCGCAATGATACAGCCACATGCTGCCCGGCGGCGTGCCGAGATCGCGGACCGGCGGAAACCCGATGCGGGCGTCGTCGGCGACAACGATCATATCGCAATACCACGCCAGCTCCGTCCCGATCCCAATGCACGTCCCATGCACCTGGGCGATCACCGGCTTGTGCATGTCGAACAATTCGACGCGGAGTTTTTGGCCTTGTTCCAGGCGCCAGACGTCGTCGTCGATTTCCGCCCGGCCACGGTAATCGGGGCCTTTGCCAGCGGCGAATTCGTTCAGGTCGGCGCCGGCGCAGAAATGCGGCCCCTCGCCGCGCAGCACGAGGCAGTGGACTGGATTGTATTCGTCGGCCTCTTTCAGAGCGGCGTTCAGTTCGCGCAATAACTGCCCGCTGAGCGCATTGCGTTTTTCCGGGCGGTTGAGGGTGACGATGGCGGTGGTGCCCTTCACCTCGTACTTGATCTGCTCGAACGGCATGAATTCCTCCTTTGTTTTCAACTTCGACAGGTGTCGGTCACCCGCGCCGGACAGCCCAGAACAACGGGATCGCGGCTTTTACGATATCCTTGATGTCCGAACGGAACGCGGTCGGAAGGAATACCTGTCCCAAAGGCACGTATGGCACGCTTTCCAACGCCTGAAGCTGGATTTTGGCGGCGATCGCCTTGCGCGACCGTAAATCGGGCGCGTCAAACCAGTTTTCGCGCAGGGTTTCCAGGCGTTCATCCGTCGGCCAGCCCATCCCGCCTTTCTTGCCGTTACCGCGCAATGGATAGGCGCTGCCGGGATTGGAGACCGTGAGGCCGCCCCACACTGTGTTGTAAGCGTTCCAACCGCCCTGATCGATGGGGACCTGTTTCGTGCGGCGCGTGACCATCGTGCCCCAGTCCATGACCTGATAATCCACATTGAGGCCGATATTCTGCATCAAATCCCGCGTCACGCCGGCGATCGGCATGATCGTGTGTTGATCGCCCGGCGCGATCAGAACGACAGGCTCGCCCTTATATCCGGAGTCCTTGACCATTTGCCTGGCCTGCACGCGGCCGGCATCGCCTTTCATGACCTCCAACCCCACCCGCGTCGCCATGGAGTGGCCTTCGGTGAAGAAGCCTGCCGGGACGCGGCCAAGTTCGGTCTGGTCGCCGGCGATCGCATCGATGACGGCCTGCTGATTGGCGGCGATCAGCAACGCCCGGCGTAGTTTCACATTGTCGAACGGTGGATGCAGATGATTGAGCTGGATAATCGGAAGCCAGCCATAAGGGTCGTTTACGGCGACGGTGACGCCGGGTGATTTACGCAGCATCGGGCACAGGTCGATCAACGGCACCTCGACCCAATCGACCTCGTTTTTTTGTAGCGCGGCGGCGGCAACACCGGGGTCGGGCTGCACGATCCATTCGATGCGGTCGAACCAGGCTTTCTTGCCGCCGGCAAAATAATCCGGCTTTTCCTGGCGTGGCACGTAACCGTCGAACCGCGCGTAAGCGGCCGATGACCCGGAGACCCATTCGTTCGGCAAAAATTTATAGGGTCCGCAACCGGTGGTGTCCTTCAATTGTTCCGATGCCGGCAGCCTCGCGACACGTTCTGGCATTATGAAGCAATAGCGCGAGCCAAGAGCGTAGAGCATCAATGGAAATGGCTTTTTCAGACGAATGACAAAGCGCTTATCGTCGATTGACGACATTTCGTTGGTAATCGAGGCCAGATATTGCCCGAAGGGATCGCGCTGGCTCCATCGGGCGACCGAGGCGGCGCAGTCTCGCGCCCGGACTTTTTCGCCGTCGTGGAAGATCGGCCCGTCCCGAAGGGTGAAGGTCCAGGTTAAACCGTCGGACGATACTTCGGAACCTGCGCACATCTGTGGATGGGGTTCGCCGGCGCCATCGATGCCGTACAAGGTGTCGTAAATCATCAGCGCGTGGATGATGACGACCGACGCGGTGGTCCAGACGGGATCGAGGCTGGATAAGTTCGCGTTGGGGACGAAGCGGAGTGGCTTTTGCGCCTGTGCCAAGGCGGGGGTCGCGAAGGCGGGGGTCGCGAGACCCGGCGCCGCCAGGAACGGCGCGGTTTTCAGAAGATCGCGGCGGCGCATGGTGGGGTTCCCGTTCGGTCAGGCGGCGATGTTAACCAGTCCGCGAGATTTGCGACACCGGGTTGCGCGGGCGGTGGCGGATCGTTGGGTGGATGAAGCCGAACGGGGTTTTCCGACGGGACTTACATTCACCGGCCCGTCGTCGGGCAAGATTCACTTGCCACCATCCGCAGCAAGGCGAGCGTTAATTCCGCGCACCGGGAAATCCGTCTTAGCGGTGGATGCCGCGATCTGCGACGATTTGGATGGGCTGTGTATTCCGATCCATATCGAACCTCGGCGGCAACCGGGGTATCCAGACATCAGGCACCCTCGGGCAGCGCGCCATCGCCGCCCTCGTCCCAAACCAATCTGGGACGCGGACGCCGCGCGATGGATACTCGCTCGTAAAGCACAGCAACGCTCACAGAGAGCCTCAAATTGGGCATTTCGATCGTCGCCGCCTGCTCCTGAAACACGCGGTTCCGCCACGCACGGTCTTCGTCGCGGTACCAAAAACCAACATCGACACAGCTTGGGTCCGCGAATACGATATAATCCAGCGTTTCGAGCGTTTGATATTCTCCGAGTTTCACCAAACGGTCGATTTGTGCTGTTGAGTCGGACAGCACTTCCACAACCAGGCGAGGCCGGTGCGAAGTCAGCGCGTTTTCGTCGAACGGCGGGCACAGGACGCTCACGTCAGGTCTGCGCAAATGTCCGGGCACCGTGAGGATGCCAATGTCGGCGGTAAACGCATCGCAGGGGTTTCCGTTCGCGCGCAACTGACGGCGGATTTCGCCAAATGCATTTCCGGTTACCCGGTCGTGACGCAGCCTCGCGCCGGTCATGGCAACCGGGCGTCCATCCACCAATTCGTACCGATCCCGCTGGCCGGCCTGCCACGCCAAAAATTCTGGAATGGTCATACCCCGGGCCGCTCGTTCGCTCATGCCTGCCTCCTGGCCGTGGAACCTCTTACCCGAATTGACCCGCCTTCGGAAGCAATCAAACCATCCCATTGTGGCTAGCTCGAGATCTGTCCGGCTTTCGTAGCTCGTGAAGTGTCCGGTCCAATGTCCCTCCAGGGATGGAGGATTTCATGGACCGGGCACGCC
>JAYWAX010000662.1:0-3030 GCA_043782125.1 Acetobacteraceae bacterium
GGGAGGGGTAACAGCCTTCCCTACCCCTATCGCCATGTAACGGCCGGTGTCAGTTCATGGGCCACCTGGTGTCGTTCCCCACACCCTTGAATCGCACCCGCGGCGTGATCGCGCTTTGACAGCGCCGTCCCCGCGGCGGTAACGGCGAACATGCCAACCCGCGCGCGGTTCCGATGAAAATCCTGCTGTTTGGCAAAACCCGCACGGTCACCCGGCTGACCGAGGACATCGCGGAAGACCTCGGCCGCGCCGGGCACACCGTCCGGTTGTTCGCCTACCGGAGCAATAAATTCGAAAAACTCGCGGAACCGTTGCTGATGGCGCGCGCTTTGGGCGTGCCGCTGGCGGCGCTGATGGCACGGGCCGTCAGGCGGTTCGCGCCCGATCTGATCCTGGCGATCGGACCGTTTCATTGGTTGCCGCCGGAAATCTTCGAACATGTGGCGGCGTTGCCTGGCAGGCCGCCGCTGGTCGCCTGGATCGGGGATGTGTTCGCGGCGGGCGCTGCCGCGGCGGCGCTGCCGTTCGATCTGGTAGCTTACACCGATTCCGGGTTGCCGCCGCTGCACGATCGGTTCGGGTTTCGTCCGCGCCGGGTTTACATGCCCTTGGCGGCGGTTCGTCCCGCTGGCGGGTCCGGCGGGCCAGGGGACGAGCGGCTGGCACGGCTGGCGTTCGTGGCCTCCGCGACGCCGCACCGGCGGGCATTGCTGGCGCGGGTAACGACGCCGGTCGCATTGTTCGGACGGGATTGGCGGGCCGCAGCGGGCCTGGAACAGCACCTGCGCGATGGCCGCCGGATCGGCGCGACGGAGCTGGCGGCAATCTACCGGACCCACATGGGTATTCTAAACATCCGCAACGAGGACAACGTCGTCAACGGCCTGAACCAGCGCCATTTCGCGCCGTGTATCGCGGCCACACCGGTTTTGACCGACCGGGTCGCCGACCTGGAGGCGTGTTTCGAACCGGGCGCCGAGGTTTTCGTTTACGACAGCGTGGACGAACTCAACGGCTTGCTGGACATACTGGCGCGCGATCCCGCCCGGGCGCGAACCGTGGGACTCGCTGGGCAGCGCCGCGTCCTGGCGCACCACACATACACGCACCGGGTGGAAGCACTGGCGGCGTTGGTTGGCGCCCGATAATGGCGGCGCGAGGACCGGCCGGCACATTCAGCGGTTGCATCGACATTCGAATCAGTATCCAGATGCGCGTTGAAGCAGGAACACCACACCGATGGCACGCCTCACGCGCGCGGAAAGTCAAGCCCAGACCCGGGAACGGCTGATCGCCTCGGGCCGGGAGGCGTTCGCCCGGTCCAGCTATGCCAACACCAGTATCGAGGAAATCGCCGAGGGGGCGGGTTACTCGAAGGGAGCGTTTTACTCCAACTTCGCGACCAAAGAGGATCTGGCGCTGGAGATTGTCCGGCGCGATACCGACATGGTCGTCGCCGCGACGGCCGCAGCGATCGAGCAGGCGAGAGGCAACCCCGATAAAATCATGGAGAATGTCGGAAGCCTGGCGTTGACGCTGAGCACGCAGTCCGATCGTTACATTCTGCGCGCGGAGTTGATGTTGCACGCCGCGCGCAGCCCAGGATTTGCGAGTGCGTATCGCGAACAATATATCCGGCAGCACGGGCAGATCGCGAGTCTCGTTGCGGTGTTGTTCGAAAATTTGAAGATCCCGCCACGCGTGCCGCCATCCGTCCTGGCGAGCGCGGTTCTGGCGCTCGCGCAGGGTCACGCGTTGCTGCGGACCGTGGGCGACCCCTCGACGTTCGGGGAGACGTTGCGGACGTTTCTCGACACGGCGGTACACCGGGCGCGGCTGGCGGCGGATCGCGAACTTCCGCCGCCGTGAAACGGTCAGCCGGCTGACGCCCGGTTGTTGGAGTCCTCGAACAACTGTCTGGCCTTGGCTGTATCGTAGGGGCCTTGGCGCAGGGTTTCCTCGTGCCACTCCTCGCGCGCCTGCTTCAGGAAGTCGCCACCGTAGACGTGCAGCGCACCGGTGAGCTTGCCAAGCGGATTGGTGACGGAATGGACGATGTCCTTGCCCAGGGGACATGAATCGCCGGGCATCAGGGAGGACGCGCCGGCGGCCTCGATGGGCCAGCGCGCGTCCGGGGGCAGCACGCGCCAAAAGATGTTGTCCTCGCGGCCCCCATAAATGCCGATCACCGCCCACATGTGGTGGTTATGCGGCATGACCGTCATGTGCGGACCCCACACAAGGTTGAGGATCGTTACGGCTTGAGAGCGATGCAGCACCTCGATGCCCGCGCGTTTCGGTTCTCCGAGGGCGGCGGTCACGGCGGCGCGGTCGCTGACGGCGGCGGCCATCAATTCGCGAATGGCGGGTTGGCCGCCGCCGCCGGACGCGGCGGCCTCGCAATCGGCGATGAAGCGCGCGGGATCGAACATGGGGGACCTCCTGGGTTTTGGGCGGGTGGGAAGGATAGCCGGATTTTCGTCCGCGCGCCGAGTGGAAACAGCGCGGTGAAACCGCTTGGCCGCGATCGTCCAGGCCGGTTGCGGCGCGACGCGATTCTGGCGGAAACTCCGTCGGCGGAATTTGGGGAACGATCATGAAACTCGGAAAACGATCCGTTGTCGCGGCGCTCACGCTGTTGCTGGCCACGCCCGTCTGGGCGCAGGACCTGAAGCCCGTCGCCAAGCCCGAGGAAGTCGGCTTCGCTTCGGAACGGCTGGACCGGCTGACCCGGGCATTCCAGGGCTACGTCGATGGCGGTCACCTGCCGGGTGCGGTCGTGCTGATCGCGAAGGACGACAAAATCGCCTATTTCCGGTCGTTCGGGTATCGCGACCGCGAGAAGAAAACCGCGATGACCGCCGACTCGATCTTCCGCATCGCGTCCATGACAAAACCCATTGTCAGCGCCGCCGCCATGACGCTGGTCGAAGAAGGCCGCCTCGATCTGGCCGCGCCGGTCGCGAAATACATTCCGGAGTTCAAGGACCTACAGGTCCAGGTCGAACGCCGCGACCCCGCCACCGGCAA
>JAYWAX010000663.1:0-3029 GCA_043782125.1 Acetobacteraceae bacterium
GCCCGTGCGCGCCATGACGGCCAATCCGGTCATGCCGGATGGCTGACGAGCCGCGCCCGTGACACCCGGAGCCCATATCCTTCCTGGGCGCAGATCCTGATCGTCACGCCAAACGCCAGGACCGCGGTGACCGTCGCGAACAGCAGAGGGGTCTCGCCCAATACGTTTCCCGAGCAGAGCGGAGCCAGGAACGCCGCCCCCATGACGAGGCACTCCCAGCCCCGCCGTCTCCATGGCGTCAGGCAGGTCAGCCACGCCAGGGCCAGAAAGACCAGCATCAGATCGTAGAACATCAGGACCGGCACCGCGACGGGCGTGGCGGCCAGCAATATCGCGCCGCGCAGGGGCAAGGGCGCGCCACGCCGCCAGACCATGCCGACGGCGGCGGCGGCCAGGACGATCACGACGGCCTGCACCGCGAAGGCGATGTCACGTCCGGCACCAAGCGCCATCAGCGCGCCATAAGGACTGGTCAGCCCACCCATGAAGATCGCGTTCGCGGCATAGACCTCGCCCGAGCGCGCGGCGGCGCCCAGGAAAGCGGTCCAGGTTTCCGCGCCGAACGCCGCGAACGACGCGGCGGTCAGGGCGGTGACGGCGATCGCCGCGCCGGCGATGGCCCTCCCATGCCCACCCGCGATCAGCGCCACGGGGATCAGCAAACCGAAATGCGGCTTGTAACAAAGCGCGCCAAGGCAAAGACCGGCCAGCCAGGGACGACGATCGATCAGCGCGGTGCCGGCGGCGAACAGCGCGGCGGTCAGGAGCGCGTTCTGCCCCGTACCGATCGCCCACCAGAAACCGGGAAACGCCAGCAGCGCGAGCGGGGGCAGATCGCGGCGGATCAGACGCGCGGCGAAAAGGCACGCGGTTCCCGTCGTGGCCTGGAAGAACACGAACCCCACCAAGTACGGCAGGCGCGCCAGCGGTGCGCAGAGCAGCAGAAAGACCGGCGGATAATAGAAGTAGTTATAGGCGGTGGAAAAGCCGAGCGCGGCGGTCTCGGCGGCGTGATGGGCGGCCCGGTCGTAGGCGAGCCAGGGGGTGCCGGCCCATGCCAGGGTGCCCGCCGCGTGAAAACTCACGAAATCCGTGCTGCCGGCATGGTCGAGAGGCACGATCAGGCCGTGCGCGCCGGCAACGAAGAACAGGAACAATCCGCATTCGGCGAGGGCCAGGATCGTCAGCCATGCCGTCAATCGCTCACGCGACGGCCATGGTCTTTCGTGAGGGGCGGATATGCGTGGCACGTTCGCCTTTTCGTGGTTTCACCTGTGGCGGCATGTTTCCCTCTTTTTTCTTTACCAGAGGGTTACCCATACATTTTTCTTTACCAGAGGGTTACCCATACATTTGCATTCAAAATGAACTTTTTTTCATTTTGGGTTAATTTCGTGAACGTTGAAACCGGCGGGTAACCATCCGCGTGATGATCTGTGTCTGCGCGAGTTCGGAAGCGATACGAGCAAACGCATTTGGGCAATGAATCTGTGGGAGATTATCATGATCGAGTATGTGAAGACCTGGTTGGAACTGAAATTTGACCGTCGTGCCGTGACCGCGCTGGAGTACGGCCTGATCGCCGGCGTCATCGTCGCCACCATCGCGGTTGGTTTCAGCCTGTTGGCCGGCAACCTGTCGACCAAGTTCTCCGGTATCGGCCAGAGCCTCTGACACCGCTGGTTTTCCGCGAGAAAACCAGGGAGGCGCGGCGGCGAACTTCGCCGCCGCGCCTTTTATGTTTTCTTCCCTGACCAACGACTGAACGAGGCTCCAGATGTCGCATATGCTGTCGCATTCCTGGCCCTCTGCGATCACCGCGGCGATGATCCTCGCCAGCGGCGCCGTGCTGCTGCTCGCGGCCGGTCACGATATCATTTCCCGTACGGTGCCAAACTGGATGTCCCTGCTGATCGCCTGTTTCGGCGTCATCGCCGGTTACGCCGATGATCGCCTGTTGCTCAGCCTTGGCTGCGGCACGGTCATTTTCGTCGCGGCGGCGCTGTGCTGGCGGCGTGGCCTCATGGGCGGGGCGGACGTGAAACTCCTGGGCGCGATCGCGATCGTTCTGTCGCCGGGCATGGTTTCGACCTTCGTCGTCGCGATGTCGCTCTTCGGGGCCATGCACGCGATCGTCTATCTCATCGCGCGCCGTGTGGTCACCCCGCCACGCCGGCCGCGTCCCCGTCACCTGTTGTCGCGTGGCCTGCGCGCGGAACGGTGGCGTATCAGCCGCGGCGGGCCGTTACCCTATGCCTGCGCCATCGCCGCCGGCTTCGTCTTCGTCATCTGGACAGGAGGTGCGCCATGATCATACGTGTCACGTTCTTCATCTTAATGTCTCTGGGCCTGATCGGCTTCGGCACGGTCGCCTGGATCACCACGCGGCCAACGGCGAACGCCAATACGCCCAACACCAAGATCATCCTGGTGACCAGTCAGGCGGTCCAGGGTGGCAGCCTGATGACCTCGGAGAACCTTCAGCCCAAGGAAGTGCCGCAACAGGACGTGGTCAAGGAATCCAACCTCGACACACCCGATGTCCGGCGTAGCCTGATGGGCGCCATGGTCAAGCGCAACCTCGGCCCCGGCGAGGAAATACGCAGCGACGACCTGATGCGTCCCTCCGATCACGGATTCATGGCGGCGGTGCTTTCGCCCGGTATGCGCGCGGTGACGATCAATCTCGACGCCGCCTCGGGATCCTCGGGCCTGATCTGGCCGGGCGACCGGGTGGATCTGATCCTGACGCAGATGAACAACGATCCCGGCGCCTCGGTGGGCCGGCGGATCAGCGCGCATACGGTGCTGACCAACGTGCGGATCGTCGCCATCGACTCTCAGTTGGTCTCGGTGCCAAACAGAAGCGCCAGCGCGAACCTCGATGCGCAAAATCGCACCGTGACGCTGGAAGTGGACGAGGAACAGGCCCAGCGGGTGTCGGTCGGGATGCGCCTCGGCCGTCTGTCGGTCTCGGTGCGCGCGGCCAACTCCGGGCCGGGCAACGCCAGGACCGAGAAGCGGGAGGC
>JAYWAX010000664.1:0-3029 GCA_043782125.1 Acetobacteraceae bacterium
CCCAGGGCGATCTCGCTGGTGCTTGCGGGCGGAGTCATCGCGGCCATCGTGGGCCCGGAACTGGTGAAACGCAGCTACGACGCGATGCCGGATCATCTCTTCCTGGCGACCTATTTGTGGCTGCCGATCCTGCCGGTTTGCGCGATGATCCTGCTGTTTTTCACGGCGCTGCCGCCCGCGCCGCCCAAGGTCAGCGTGCCCGTGGCGTTCAGGACCATTATCGGGCGCCCGACTTTCGTCACGGCGGTCGTTTGCTCGCTGGTTGGCTACGGGACGATGAACCTGGTCATGGCTTCGACGCCATTGCAGATGATGCTCTGCGGCTTTGGCGTGCCGGATAACGCCGAGGTCCAGCGCGCCCATGCGCTGGCGATGTTCCTGCCGGGATTCATCACGGGCCGCCTGATCCAGAAATTCGGGCTGCACCGGATCATCGCGATCGGCGGTTGCCTGACGCTCGCCGCCATCGTGGTGAACCTGGAGTTCGGGCCGGTCTTCCTGACGTTCTTCGCAGCGCTGGCGTTGTTGGGCGTCGGCTGGAACTTCATGTACGTCGGCGGCAGCACGATGTTGACGACCTCGCACGATCCGCATGAGCGGGTGCGCGTTCAGGGCTTGCACGATTTCATCGTGTTCGCGAGCGTCGCCGTCACTGCTGTGTCGTCCGGAGCGGTGCATATGAAGGCGGGCTGGGGTGTTCTGAATTTGACCGTCGTGCCGCCCGTGCTGTTCGCGATGGCGGTGCTGGGGTGGCATTACATGGCGAAGGCACGGACGAAGACGGCGGCGGCGTGATCAGCCCTTTTTCGCGCGCCGCCGGATGGCGATGCCCGCCAGACCCACGGAGAAGACCGCGAGGCTCATCGGTTCTGCTACGATCTGCTGGGTGAAGACGGACCCCGCGAGGTCGGCATCGGTGATACCCACCACATAAAACACGTTGGGACCCGCTGTTCCCGGCACGAAATCGTTATCGTTCGCGATCCACAATGTGTGGGTCGTGACCCCGTTGACCAGCAGATCTTCGCCGAACGTCATCCCCTCGATCTTCGCGGGAACATTCGCCCGGGTGATGCCGGCGGCACCCAGCAGCGCGACCAGATCGACCAAAGGCGTGGCGTTCTTCGCGACCGCCGCGGCAACGGCCGCCGCGCCCGACAAGCCGGAAATGTCGGTCGCGCCGGTCAAATCGATCTTGTAGATCTTCTTGTTGGTCGCGTTATTGCCGGCACCAAGGCCGTTGCCGTCGCGCTCGTCCACCAGGAATTCATGATCGTTGATGGCGGTGATTTCGCTGACACCGGACCCGGTGGTCAGCAGATATCCATATTCCTTGGTGGCGCCCGACACGACGTCGATCGTGACGATCCGCAGCAGCTTGTTGCTGGCCGCGATCGCCGCGTCCTGGATCAGCGGCGCCTGCATGATCCCGATCAATGTTTTGCCATCCGGCGTGATGGCCAATCCTTCCATGCCCTTGTTGGCCACGCGGCCCGTGGTGTTGCCGGCGATTTCGGTGGCGCCCACCGGGCTCAAATTCGCGATCGCGAGGTTGCCTGGGGACGCGGGGTTGGACGGCAGTGCATAGGATCGGATGCGCTGGCCGGTCGCCCGATCGAACTGATAGACATAAGGCCCGTACTCGTCGGAGATGAAGACGCTCTTGCCATCGACCGAAACGCGCATTCCCTCCGGGTCCAGCCGTGCGTTGTTCGAATTGGTCGACAGGCCGGGCGCGAAATTGTCCGACCGGCCCGAGAAGAAGAACCGATTCGCGGTATTCAGGGCCGGCGCGCCAGACCCAATTGGCGTGACTCCGTCGATCTTGTTTCCCAGCCCCGCTCCGGTGCCGTAGTTCAGTGCCGTCGGGCTGCTGAGCAGCGTCGTCGCGGCCAACGTGGGCGTCAGGTTAAACGGCAGAGCCCCACCGCCACTGGGGGTCAGCGCCATCGTCACGGTCTGGAAGCGAGGAATATACGACGACGTGTCATCGACCGCGGCGTTATAACTGGTCGCGTTCGGCCCACGATCTGGCGCCGCGAGAAATGTGTACCCGCCGGCCCAGGCCAGGGCCGAGCCCATGCCACCAAGAATGTTGCCGTTCAGGCCGTTTTCCAACGTTCCCGTCGATGGCGCGAGATCGGTCGATCCCGCCAGCGTCCCGATCGCGAGAAGCGTCGGCGCGGCCACAGCGGACGCGCTGGTCAGGACGGTGGTGGCGAACAACAAAGAACGGGTGATATGCAACATGGCGATGCCTCGTGAAACGGTCCCGCGAAGTACGACGGATGCGCTGCGATTGTGTGTGACGTATCGGTGAAACGTTTCCGCTATGTCCAGGCATCGGAGCGGCCGCGCACGCCGGCTCAGTACCGAGTGCCGAAACTATTGACTATTACGAGGCTTCGTCCCGATCGGGCCAAAGCGAGGCGCGAAGTCTTTTTTCCGGCGGCCGATATTAAACCGCTTGCGGCGCCAGGATCGAGGGCGCGATCGGCAGACCAGGATATTTCTCGCGGTGGCGCGCGACGATGCCGCCCATCTGTTCCCGAAAGCTGACACTTGGCAGGACCATGCCGCGATGGATCGATAGATCGCCCACGGCGTCCCAATCGTTGGCGAGAATATGGCCCTTTCCGCAGGCGACAAGCAGCGAGTCGTCCTGGAAACGAACCGTCACGGTTCCCGGCTGTTCCCGTGGCATATCGTCGAGCTGGTAGGGGGTGGCGCGCCAAAACCGGACGCGGGTCTCGCCAATTCCGGTGAATGCGCCGGGATAGGGCCGCGATAAGGCGCGAATGAACGCGAGCACGTCGCCGGCGTCGCGCGACCAGTCGATGCCGCCGTCCTCGGGCCGGCGTTGCGGCAGATAGAAGGCGGACTCGCTTTGTGGGACGCGGCGGACAAGCCCGGGATCGTCGCGCAGCGTGTCCGCGATCATGCGTCCCGTGACAATGGAAAGTTTGCGGTAGCTGTCGGCGATGTCGTCGTATTCGGTCAATTCGTACGCGCGGGTTGCGAGCACCGGC
>JAYWAX010000665.1:0-8369 GCA_043782125.1 Acetobacteraceae bacterium
CGTGCCTTAAACGGAGCGGTTATTCTTCGCCGTCGCCTAAGCCGCCGCCGCATACTCCTGTGATCCAATTTTCATGCACTTAACGGGACGCCGGACCGCTTCAATCCGCCTGAAAAGCCAGGATCGCGGGCGCGACCGGCAGATCGGGATATTTCGCGCGATGGCGGGCCACGATCTTCGCGATTTGTTCGCGAAAATTTGCGCCAGGCAGAACCGTCCCCCGCTGGATCGGCGCGTCGCCGGGGATATTCCAGCCGATCACGTCCCAGTCGGTAGCCAGAATATGTCCGCATCCGCACGCGATCAGTAGCGAACCGTCCTGGAAGCGCGCCGTCACGGTTCCCGGTCGTTCCGGCGCCATTTCATCGAGCCGGTATGGTACTGCACGCCAGAACCGGACGCGGGCGCCATCGATCTGGCTGAAGGCGCCGGGATAGGGCCGCGCCAGTGCGCGAATGAATGCGAGTACGCTGGCGGCATCGCGCGACCAGTCGATCGCGCCGTCCTCAGGCCGGCGTTGCGGGAGGTAGAAGGCGAGCCCGGTTTGCGGCGAACGCCGGGCGAGGCCGGGATCGTCCCGCAGCGTCGCCGCAATCATCCGTCCCGTCACGATGGAAAGTTTACGGTAGCTGTCGGCGATATCGTCGAACTCCGTCAGTTCGTATTCGCGCGTCGCGAGCACCGGCCCGTCGTCGATGCCCGGTGCGATCAGGAACAGGGAGACCGAAAATCGATTTGATCTCAACATGATAGCCCAGTTTTGCGGGGATCGCCCCCGTCCGGCGGCGATCCCGCCGGCGCTGCCATGGATCCCCAGCACGCCAATTCGCGCTTTCCGGATCAGCCAATCCGGAACAAGTCTTTGCCATCCGACGACCAGGACAATGTCAATCGCCAAAGCCTCGATCCTGGCGCGGTCAGCGGGATTGGCAAGGTTGTAGCTTTCCACCGCGACGTACGGAATCCCTCTCGCGGCTGCGTAAGGCGCCATATCCGCGAAGCCGGAAATCGCGTCCTCGGCCTCTCTGGGCGCGAGGCCGATCAGTCCGGACAGTGCGACGCCGGCGGCATCCAGTACATCGAGCCCGGACCCTACCGTGCAGAGTGCGACGACCTTCACCCCGGGCGATCCCCCGCGAGGAAGGCGCGGACATGGCCGCGCAGATCGCCGCCGGTTTCCTTTGCGTAGGACGTATTCGCGACGAACGTCCGATGCACAATGTCGATCGCGTGGCCGATATACGAAATCATCGGCGCCGGATAACCATCGCCGCCGTCCGAGTAATGCTCGGGATGTAAATTGATTTGCGTGACGCTGGTCCGCGCCAGGTCGATCAAGGAAAACGGATCTGTCCGGAATATCATCCGGCTATCGGACGAATACCGGCCGTTGGAAAAATATTCCGGATCGTATGCGTTCTGGAAACTCTCAAATAACGGCATACGGCCATATTCGTCCGGGTTATGAAGACTCACTGCGTTGACCGGGCCGCCGCTGATATCCGCGAGTTGCGCGGCTTCGTCCCGCGCATGGGCCTCAAGCGCCGTGGGATCGGCGGCGGGATACAGCGTTGGATCGAAATGCAATCCGATCTCAAAGCCTTCCCCGGCCATCTCGCGCAGCATGCGGCGGTTCGCCTTGGAGCCCGGATTATACGTGTCGGCGCTCATGAGGAAGAAGTAGGTCGATCGTATACCGAGCGACCGTTCGAGTTCGGCGAACCGATAGGCCGGAAGAATATCGAGATCGACGTCGTGGCGCATGATCATGCCTGGCGCGCCGGTGCAGGCGTGCATCGGGAAAACCGGGACGCACTGGCTCGCGCTCCGCAGGAATCCGGCGATTTTCTCATAGCTGAACATGCGGCCGGTAGATCCTTTTGCGAACAACCTCGTTCAACGATACCTATTCGGCCTTCCGTGCCGCAAGGGCGGGCGGGGAAAACAAAAATGGCCCGGGGAAACCGGGCCATTGCCACCGCCGAACGAAGGCCGGCTTACGCCGCCAGCGCGTGCACCTGCGAATCGATTTCCGCGCCATACATCGCCTCGGCCTGGCCCAGGTCGTAGGCGGTTTGTAATCCCAGCCAGAACTGGGGGCTGGTGCGGAAACACTTCGCCAGCCGCAGCGCGAGATCGGAGGTCACCGGCTCCCGATCCGCGATGATGGGTTCCAGACGCCAGGCCTGCACGCCCAAAGCCGCGGCGAGCCCGTTCGCGTCGAGGTGGAACGGCTCCATATATTCCTCGCGGAGGATACGGCCGGGATGCATCGTTTTACTCTTGCGCGCCATGATCTGACCCACGTTCCAGATGATGCGGCGCAACATGGTGGGCACCTGTGGCACGATTATGGCAACAACCGCCTCTTTGTAAGATTTAAACGCCCGCGCTCGCCCGTTTTTTGATGAGGTAGCGCTGCCGCCCCTGGATGACCAACTCCTTCTTCTGATTGTGGATCGTGGTGCTGAACCCGATCACGCCGGTGGTCCGGTTCGGGGTCAACTCATCGATCTCCAGCGCCGGATACAGCGTGTCCCCGGCATAGACCGGTTTCAAAAACCGGCTGGACTGTTCGATGAATCCAGCCAGCGAGTCCTCGACCATGTAGGGAAATAAGCCGGCGCCGGGGGCAGTTTGGATCAGGGTTTGGAATCCATGTGCCAGCAGCCCGGGCATGCCGCGGACCTTACAGAACTCCACATCGTAATGCACGGGATGGTTGTCCCCGCTGGCGCCCTGGAACGCCAGAAAAACCGCCTCGGTCATAGTCCGGCTGGGAAGGACAAAGCGCTCGCCTAGGACGAAATCCTCGAACCAGCGCTGGTCTGGGACCATGCGGTGGGCGGCGGGGTCGAAGCCGGTCACAGCGCGTCCTCCGCGTGCATCGCCGCGATCTCGGCGGACGAGTAGCCAAGCTCTGAGAGGATCGCGTCCGTATGTTGTCCGACGGCGGGGACGTTTCCCATGGGGGCCTCATAATCGGTGAATTCGAAGGGCGGCAGCATGGCGCGCACGGGGCCGTTTTCGGTCTGGATTTCGCGCCATTTATCGCGGGCCGCAAACTGTTCGTGGTTCCAGGTGGCCAGCGGGTCGTTCAGGCGGCCGTTGGCGATGCCGTGCTTGTCCAGCAGCGCGGCGACCTCGGCGGAGGTCAGAGTGCCGAACAGATCTTCGACGATCGAGGTGATCGCTTCGAAATTCGCCCGGCGGGCGTTGTTGTTGGCGAAGCGCGGATCGGCGGCGAGTTCGGGTTTCCGCAGCACGTTCTGGCAGAACCCGATCCATTCGCGTTCGTTCTGCATGCCGAAGATGATCGAGCCGTCCTTTGTCTTGTGTGCGCCATAGGGCACGATCGCCGGGTGACGCGTGGGCATCCGCGGCGGCGGCGTGCCCGCATAGGCGTGGCGCAGCATGGGATAGGTGGTCCACTCGCCCAAAGCGTCGAGCATGGCAATCTTCACGTTCGCGCCCTCGCCGGTGCGTCCGCGCCGGACCAGCGCGCCCATAATCCCGGTCAGTGCGTACATGCCTGTCGCGATATCCGCGATTGAAATGCCGACGCGGGAGGGCTCTGCTTCCGAGCCGGTCACGCTGATCAGGCCGGATTCCGCTTGAATCAGAAGGTCGTAGGCCTTTTTCTGGACCATCGGTCCAGACTCGCCGTAGCCGGATATGTCGCAGACAACCAGCTTCGGATTGATCGGCTTCAGGGCGTCGTAAGCGAGGCCCAGACGGGCCGCCGCGCCGGGGGCGAGGTTTTGCAGAAACACGTCGGCGCCCGCGATCAACCGTGTCAGCGCGGCCCGCGCGGAGGGGTGTTTCACGTCCAGCGTGACGCTGCGCTTGCCGCGGTTGAGCCAGATGAAATGGCTACAGATCCCGTTCACGTAATCGTCGTATTCTCGCGCGAAATCGCCCTTTCCGGGGCGCTCCACCTTGATCACGTCGGCGCCGAGATCGGCGAGATGGCGGCTGCACAGCGGCGCTGCCACCGCGTGTTCCAGCGCGACGACGCGCATGCCTTCCAAAGGTCGCACCTGAATTCCGTCCTTGGCCGTGGTTTCGGCCGCCAGGAAAGCCCGCGCCGCGCGGCAAGTCAAAACCCGTGCGCGACACACGCGACAATTCTCCTGGTCTTGCGCGACATGGGCGCGACAGACGCGGCGCATAACCGCCCCAACGACACACGGTTCGAAAGGGGATTTCGCCATGGCCCAGAGCCAGGAAATTTACAGTTGCGGGATGCGGGGCGCGTTGCGGCGCGTCCGGGCCGCCAGCCGGAGCACGATCGGCCACGTGAATGCCCCGCAGCCCTGGCGGCCGATGCTGCCTGGCCGCCGTTCCGTTCGTTATCGGAAGGTTACGCTGCTGCCCTGGATCTCCGACACCGCCGCCCTGCTTTGCATATTGGGATTTATGCCGTTAGCCATGGCTTCGGCGTCATTTTTGTTCGGCGTGCTTTAAGTGTTTGACTCCGGAACGGTCTGATATCAGAATGTGATTCGCCGCGCAGTGGCATTTTGTAAAAAGGGAAATCGATATGAGGCGGATGGTTCTTCGCGCATTCGGCGCCGCGATTGTTGGGTGTGGGTTGTGTCAGATGGCATGGGCCGATCCCATTCAGGTAACTATCGATCCGTCCGCGCTTGGCCTGGGTGGTTCGGCGTTCGCGGCAGATGCGCTCACCGGCGGCGAAGTGTCGCGAATTAGCAACGACCCGGTTCAACTCGACGGCAGTTTTACGTGGCATGAGCACGGATTCCTCCAGGTGACCGGCGCGACGGTCAACGGGTCAGGTTTTGTTCCGGTGGGGCTAAACATCGCGTATACGATGTATTTTGGCTTCGATATCGATGGATTTCAACCGTCGTTGCTGTCCCCTGGATATGCGACTGCGGCGTCGATGAACATGTACATGGTGAACGGCGTTTCCAGCTTTGGCTTCGACGGATCGAATATCGCGTTTGTGAATAACGGCGCGAACGCGCCCACCTTGGTCGCGAGCCTTTCGGGTCTGACGATGACAACTGGCGCGAATATCGTCAATTTCGCACCACTTGCCCTCGACCTCAATGCGTCGTTGTTCGGGCGGGTCGATACAACGCCGTCCGGCGATCTTGCCATCGCCAGTCCTGCTGGACCTTTTCGTATTCTGGGCACGTTTTTCCATTCATCGGACGGCGTCCAGGTGCTGAATGGCGGCCAGGCGTTTTTGGTCACGGGAGGGAACGACACGTTGAGTTTCGATGTGCCGGAGCCCAGTGGATTGCTGGTGGTGGCGTTGGGGATGGTGGGCATCGCGGCACTGCGTGGCCAAAGGCCGGCCAACGCGGCCTGATCTGGACCATTCCCGATGGTTGCGGCAGGATGACTGCCGCAACCGTTTGGAAAAATCGTTCATGGCCCGCATCCCCTATCTGGAAAAATCCGACCTTGCGGAGACGGATCAGGATCTGCTGAACCGCCCCATCGCGCTGTTCAAGGCGCTGGTGAATTCCCCCAAAGCAGCGCGCGCCTTTTCAGGGGTGGGCGGGTTCATTCGTTACGGCAGCAAGCTCGACCCGCGGCTTCGCGAACTGGCGATCTTGCAGGTCGGCTGGCTCGCCCGGTCGCCGTACGAGTGGTCGCATCACGTTAAGATCGGTCACGATTTCGGAGTCACCGACGCGGATATTCAGGCGCTGATCGACGATACCGCAGGCAAGGCGGCCTCGCTCGATGCGTTGTCGCTGACGGTGCTGAAGGCGGCCCGGGAGATCGCCAACGATGGCGGCATGTCCGACGCCACCTTTGCCGCGCTGCAACTCATTTTGGGGAATGAGCAAATGGTCGATCTCACCATCGCAATCTCCTTCTACTGCGCGGTGGTGCGGGTCCTCGCGACATTGAAGATCGACGTGGAGCCGGACTATATGCCGTACTTGGTGCGGTGGCCGCTGCCCGCGTGACGCCGTTCACGAATTCTTAACCTTTTTGGGTCACACCGGTCCCGTCGCGGGCAATCGAACCGCCGCGACGGGAGATCGCGACCCCCATGTCCACGTGGCGCTGTCTGGTCCTGCCGTTCATGTGTTTGATGCTCGCCGCCGATCCGGCGGGGGCGGTGGCGCTGTTGAATGGCAGCGTGCTGACGATGAACGGTTTGACTCTTTCGGTCACCGGATGCTCGGTCACCTTGGCGAGCGTCACGCAAAGCAGTTGCGCCTCCGGGCATCTGATTCTGACCGCATTGTCCAGCGGTTCGAGCATCAATTATGCGCTGAGTGGGGATGGCGCCGGGTCGAACGGAACCAACGTACTGAGCGCGGCTTCCGGCACAGGATTGTCGCAGGTGTTGTTCACGCTGACGGTTGCCCCGGTGGCCTTGGCCACGAAGTTGAAGGTTTCGGCGGCGGCGTTGACGATCCACGGCTCGGTGCCAAATATCTGCGACCTGTCGGAGGTCCTTGCGGAGCAGGTGTTTTCCCCACCGGCGGGGAACGGCGACCTGAAGCTGCAGCCCGATAAATCCGTTACCGGCAGCCTGAGTCTGACGCCATCGAACAGTTTTTCGATCAGCAATACGTTCCAAATCAACGCCACCGGGTCGTATGGTAACGGGACGTTCCAGCTGAGCACCGTCCAGGGCAGTTTTTCAACAGTACCGGAACCGGCTTCGATCGCGGCGCTGGCGACGGGCCTCGCCGGTCTGGCGTTTGTGCGCCGGCGGAGGCGGTCAAACGCCAAGGCGTTGCCGGCCGGCGGCGATGTGGGCTGAGTCGGCCTGCGGTGTGTGGATGCGGGCGCACAGGACATCGCGCATGTGCCGTTCCAGCGGATTGGCGCGTGCCAGGGCGTGATTGCCGCACAGCGCGACGGCCTCGGCCACCGCGTCAATCGCGTTGTCCGCCATGACGGTTTTCAGCAGATCGACTTCGATCCCGGCGGGAAGGCGTCCGGCGTCCGCAGCGGCGGCGGTTTGTTCGATCAGGCGTTGGTTCACCAGCAGGCGCGCGTCGATGCGTCCGACGGCTTCCTGCATGCGTGGCAGGGTGGCCAAGGCGGCGCCGAGGTTGGTGGGTTTGCGGTTATGGAGGAACTGGCACAACCAGTCGCGGGCGGCGCGGGCGACGCCGGTGTAAAGCGAGGAAATCAAGGTCGCGTTCCAGGCGGCGACGTCCGGGTCGCGGCCGCGCCAGTCTCCGGGCGCGCGTAAATCGACGGCGTGATCGGCGGGAATTTCGACGCCGTCGAAATGAACGTCGTGGCTGCCAGAGGCGCGCAAGCCCAGATGGTCCCAGGTTTCGACGATGCGGACATTCGGCGCCCGGATGGGAAGAAGGAAGGTGCCGAGACGCGGTTCAGGTTCGTCCGTTTTGGCCCAGACGAGGCCCCAGGTCAGGCCGGGACTGCCGGTGGCGTAGATTTTATGGCCGCGTACAGACCAGCCGCCGGGGATTTTATGCGCGGTGGTCGCGGGCATGCCGCCCCGGCCGGGGGTTCCGAGTTCGGGTTCCACGCGCAGGGCGTTGATCAAGGCACCTTGTTCGACGGCAGCTCCGCCGACCGCCGCGGCGCGCGCGTGCGGCCAGCGTGCGTTGGTGGACACGCCGCGATGGAACAAGCACTGCATCGAAAATACCAGCGCGGTAGAGGGGCAGGCCTGTCCGATTTCGCCGACGATCGCGGCGGCCTCTGCCAGGCCACCGCCCATGCCGCCAAGCGCTTTGGGGACGGTCAGGCCCAGGAGGCCGGTTGCACGCAGGCGCGCGAAGTTTTCATGGGGAAAGGCGCCGGTGCGGTCATGCGTTGCCGCGGCGGCGGCGATGGCCGCGCGGACGTCTTCGGGGAGATGCACGGGGCGTTATTCCGTGGGGATGTGTTGTTCGGAGGGGCGTGCGCCGTCTGCGGAGCCAGGGCAGGGGCTGTTGCCGTTGATTGGCGGGAACCGGAACATCGGCAGGGGGGCGGGGGGCATCGGCCGGGCTCCGTTTTCAGGGAGCGAGAGTATGCGGGGGTTGGGGGCCGAGTCCAGGTGGCCTGCCGGGAGTGTCCGAATTTCTGTGCGTGAGGCTTGGTCAGTCTCACCCACCCTTGGGTGAACGACTGTAAGCGACGGACGATCGTGACGGCAAGGCCGCGACGCGCCCCGTTGTTCCTTGGTTCGATCGAGACGCCTGTTCCTTCGTCCCGACCTGCCATCGCCTTGGCCGCCATGCTGGACCCAGGTCGCGATGGCGGCGCGGTCAGTCACGGCCGTAACCAAGTCGGGGCCGCACCGCCGCGATACTGTTCAGATCGAGATCGATCATCTCCTGAAGGGCCTCCGCGGTGGCGCTGTCGCGCAGACTTTCGGGTAAGGCCTCGAACCATGCGGCGCATTCGGC
>JAYWAX010000666.1:0-3022 GCA_043782125.1 Acetobacteraceae bacterium
CACCGGCGAGGCCTTTGGGCAGCCGGGCCACCGCCATCAGCGGGTCGGGCTGGCGTTCGGTGTCGGTGAACAGCCACAGCGAGGGGATGCCCAAGGTTCTCGCCGCCGCGGCGCGGCCCCATCCAAGCAGTTTCCGGTCCATCGCCGTCACCCGCTCGCGGGCACGCCTTTGGTCGTCGAATACTCGAAATGCAGCGCCTGATCCGGCCGGACGACGCCGAAGATGGCGTGCGCGGCCATCGCGGCCTCGCTGAAACCTTGCAGGATCAGCTTGAGCTTTCCGGGATATGTGGCGACGTCGCCGATGGCGAAGACCCCGGCCAGGCTGGTTTCGCAGGTCGCAGGAGCCACCTGAATATGGGCGCCGTCGCGCTCCAGCCCCCAGGCGGCGATGGGCCCCAAATCCATGGAGAGCCCAAAGAACGGAAGCAGCACGTCGGCCGGCAGCAGGCGGGTGTCACCTTTCAGTGTCGCAACCTCGACCTGCTCCAGGTGCCCGTCCGCGCCGTGCAAAGCGTGGAGCTGATAGGGAATGACCATCTCGATCTCGCCGCGCGCGGCGGCGGCGTCGAGTTGGGCGGCCGTTTCCGGGCTGGCCCGGAACTTCGCGCGCCGATGCACCACGGCCACCTTGGCGATATCCTTCAACGCCAACGCCCAATCGACAGCCGAATCGCCGCCACCCGCGATCACCACGCGCTTGCCGCGCAGTTCGTCGCGGCGGCGCACATGATATTGCACGGCGCCAGAGGCTTCGTAGGCGGGCAATCCCTCCAGCGGCGGCCGGTTCGGCCCGAACGCCCCCGCCCCCGCGGCGAGGATCACCGCCTTGGCCAGAATTTCGTCGCCTCTGTCGGTGGTGAGCCGGAAGGCGCCGGACTCGCCCGTCAGCGTTTCGACGCGGCGGCCCAGCAGGCGCGGGGTCGCGAAGGGCGCGATTTGCGCGTCAAGCCGCGCGATCAATTCGCCTGCCTCGATCGCAGGATGCGCCGGAATGTCGTAAATCGGCTTTTCCGGGTAGAGCGCCGCGCACTGGCCGCCAATGTCGGTCAGGGCGTCGATCAGAACGCTGGAGAGTTTCAACATCCCCAGCTCGAACACCGCGAACAGGCCGACGGGGCCGGCGCCGACGATGGCGACATCGGTGGTGAGGGATTGGGTCATGGGTGACGAACCGGCAGTAGCGGCGCGATACGACTGCCGGGCGGCCACGAACTGCGGGCGCGCGCCCGGTCTGAGCCACGATCCCGCGATACTGACGATGGAAACAGCATACGGTTGCTTTCGTGGTCATTGAAATGGGCCATGCCGTGCCAGGGCAGAACGTCGACGGCCGGCACGGGTGGATATGACCTTGGGGCGCGAGTTGGCAAGTGCGGCCTCGGAGAGCCGTGAAATCTCGATCGTGTCCGTCTGGCGAAAAGACGGTTTGTTACCGTAATGGTTACCGGCGGGCCACCCGCCATTGCCCTCGTGACGTGCCCAGGACGCGCCGTCCTGCATTGACCCGCTATTCAGGCTCGAAATCGCCGGCCCGACGCCGGGTCAGACTCGGGTTTCGCCGTTGGTGTAAAACGCCGAGAATGTAAACACGATCGCCGCGCTCCACATAAATCACGACATAAGGAAAGTGTCCGGGGATCGCGCCGCGCGCCAGACGGGCGCGGCCAGCAAGGGGTTTTCGGCGATCAGTCCAAAAACGCAGTCGATCTCATCCAGAAAATCCTCGCCAAGACCCGGACCCCGCTGTTCGTATCAGCGGTATGCCTCAGCCAGATCGGCTTCGGCTTCCGCCTGGACGACGATGGTCGCGGTCACCGTTTGCCGGAAATACGCGCGCGCGCCTCAGCCCAAGGGGCGCCGACGCTGGACGCGGAGTCAAGCGCATCCAGACGGCGGTCGATTTCGTGGCAGTGCCACGCCGGTAGCGGGATTGCCTCGGACGCAATCGAATCCCAGAGGTCTTCGATCAGCCGGAGGCGGTCGGCCACCGGCAAAGCGCGCAATTGGATGACAGCGGGCTGGGTCATGGTGCAACGATAGCGTCCCGCGCCCGGACTCGCACGAACTTCGTCGCGATCCGCCACGCCAATCGCCCAGATCAGAACCCGACGCGATCCCCGCCCTTCAAGTGCAAAATCTCCCGCGCCTCGGCCGGAGTCGCGATCTCCAGGCTCAACTCCTCCAGGATACGCCTGATCTTCGCCACCTGCTGGGCGTTCGACACCGCCAACTCGCCCTTACCGATATACAGCGAGTCCTCCAGCCCGACCCGCACGTTGCCGCCGTGGATGCCGGCCATCGTGGTGAACGCCATCTGATGACGGCCCGCCGCCAGCACCGACCAGACATATTGATCGCCGAACAATTTGTCCGCCGTTTCCCGCGCGAACAGCAAATTCCGCGGATCGGCGCCAATGCCGCCGGTGATGCCGAAGATCGACTGCACGAACAACGGCGGCTCCACGATGCCGCGGTCGAGGCAATACGCCAGGTTATACAGGTGCCCGATGTCGTAGCACTCGAACTCGAACCGCGTGCCGTGGCCCTTGCCCAGACGCTCGACGATGTTTTCGATGTCCTTGAAGGTGTTGCGGAAAATGAAATTGTCGGTGTTGTCGAGGTACGGCTTCTCCCAGGCGTATTTCCAGTCCTTGATCCGATTGCCGGCCTGGGAAATGTTGAAGTTCATGCTGCCCATGTTCAGGCTGCACATCTCCGGCTTCGCCATCAGCCCCGCGGCGAGCCGTTCTTCCAGCGTCATGCCCAGACCGCCGCCCGTGGTGATATTGATCACCGCGTCCGTGCTCTGCTTGATCGTCGGCAGAAAGCGCATGAACAAAGCCGGGTCGGGCGAGGGCGAACCGTCGTTCGGGTCGCGCGCGTGCAGATGGATAATGGCTGCGCCAGCCTCCGCCGCCTCAATGGAGGATTTCGCGATTTCCTCCGGCGTGATCGGCAAATATGGCGACATACTGGGCGTATGAATGCCACCGGTGATGGCGCAACTGATGATGACCTT
>JAYWAX010000667.1:0-8364 GCA_043782125.1 Acetobacteraceae bacterium
GCCGTCGGAGAATTTCGCCTCCGCGCGCAGGGTAAAGGCGGTCCACATTTTATCGGCGGGCACCTCGATCGATTCGGCGAGGTGTCCGTAACCGGTGGATGCCTCATCGGCGGAACCGGTCAGAAGGCTCTCCCAGACATGGCCGACGGAGGTGCCGGAGCCGACACCGGCCAAGCCGACCCAGCTTGAAATACCATGCGCTTCTGCGGTGCCGCGCAGGATGAACGGGTTGAAATTGTCGTAGGTGCCGGTCGCGGCGAGGCTGAGTTCGCCCCCCTTCGGTGCGTCGGGATTGACGTAGGGGAAGAACGCGAAGCCGGCGGGCAAGGCGGGCTCGCCGAGTACGGTGTGCCCATGACGCGGCGTGGCCTGCGCCCAGGCGGTGAGAGGGTGGGCGATCGCGAGGGCCAAAAGAAGGAAAAAGCGCACGCGGCGGTCCCCGGACTGAACTGGAGGCCGGAAGGTGGCAGCGCCGCTTGCCGGAGGCAACACTCTATTGGCGCAGCGCCGCCAGAACCGATTGCAGCAGCGCGCTGTCGCCCACTGCCAGCACGCGGCCATCGCCATCCGGGCGCAGCGTCCGCCCCTCCCAGTCCGTGACCGACCCGCCCGCGCCCTGAATCACCGGCACCAGCGGCCCCCAGTCCCAGACTTTCATGTCGGATTCCGCGATGACGTCGATCTGTCCCAGCGCGAGCAGCCCATAGGCATAGCAATCGCCGCCCCAGTAATTCCGCCGCACCGCGCCGCGCAGGCGCTGCCAGCGATCTGTATCGTCCCCCAGCATTTCCGGGCTGGTGCAGGAAAGCTCGGCCAGTGCGAGGTCCGGGCATGTCCGGCATCCCACGACCCCGCCGAACGGACCGCGAAACACCGTGGGAAGCCCAGATGCGCCGGTCCAACGCTCTCCGGTTATCGGTTGATCGACGATTCCGACGATCGGCGTGTCGCCATCGAACAGCGCGATCAGTGTACCAAATGTCGGCCGCCCGGAGATGAAGGCGCGCGTGCCGTCGATGGGATCGAGCACCCAGCGCATCCGCGCGTCTGGCCGGTCGAGCCCGAATTCCTCGCCCAGAATGCCGTGGTCCGGGAACCGTTCCGCCAGCACGGCGCGCATCGCCTGCTCTGCGGTGCGGTCGGCGATGGTGACGGGGGAACGGTCGGATTTTTGATCGGCGGCGACACCGGCCCGGAAGAAGGGCCGGATCGCCGCGCCGGCAATGTCTGCGGCGGCCTCGGCTGCGGCGATCAGCGAGGCGGTGCCGCCGCTCATTTTGCGGGCAGCGGAACCGGGTCTTTGGCCAGTCCGCGCAGATAGACGATCACGTCCGCGCGCGCTTTGTCGGCGCTGAGTCCGGCGAACGCCATCCGCGTGCCTTTAACGAAGTCGCCCGGCTTTTTCAGCCACTGGTTCAACTCCTCATAGGTCCAGTTTCCGGTCTTTTCCTTCAGACCGGCGCTGTAATTGAAGCCCGCCATGCGGCCGTGCGTGCTGCCGACGACGCCATACAGGTTCGGGCCAACACCGGCTTTGCCGCCCTCGGCGACGGTGTGGCAGGAGATGCAGAGCTTCTTATAAGTCGCTTCGCCCGCAGCCGGATCGGCGGTGGCCAGCAACGGCTCGATCGGCGCGAGCGGGGCCGCCTGCGCCATGGCGGGACCTTCGGCGACGGCGCCTTTGATCTCGATGGCCGCCTTATGCGGCTTTTCCGGATGCACGACCATCGTGCCAATCAGGCCAGTGAGAAAGAAGGCGATGCCGGCGACCAACGCCGCGGTCGACATCTTGGTGATTTCCATACTGTCCATACAGCGTCGCGTCCTCGTCATCTCGCGCCCGGAGCGGCCTGCGGTCTCGCGCCGGTTGACGCGAGGGGTCCACATTGCGCCCGGTGCGCCGGGTCCATAAGTTGGCCGCACCATAGGGATATGGACGCGCCCCTTCAACCCACCGAAACGCTCGCATGAACCCCATTGTCATCATCCCCGCCCGCATGGCCTCGCTGCGCCTGCCAGGCAAGCCGCTGGCCGACATCGCGGGCCGGCCGATGATCCTGCACATGCTGGATCGCGGCCGCGAAGCCGGAATCGGTCCCGTCGCGATTGCCTGCGGCGACCCGGAGATCGCCCATGCCGTGCGCGCCGCGGGCGGACGCGCCGTGCTGACCGACCCCGCGCTGCCCTCTGGTTCCGATCGCGTTCACGCTGCGCTGGCGGAGCTGGACCCGGACGGACAGCACGACGTCGTGGTCAATCTGCAAGGCGATTTTCCGACCCTCGACCCCGAGGGGTTGCGCCTGGTGATTACGCCGCTGACGGACCCGCGGGTCGATATCGGCACCCTGGTCGTGCCCATCCGCGACGACGCCGAAGCCAACACGCCGTCGTTCGTCAAGGCCGCCTGCGCCTTCCGGCCCGGCGAAACGATCGCCCAGGGGCTGTATTTTTCTCGGTTGCCGATACCGTGGGGCGATGGCCCGCGCTGGCATCATGTCGGCATCTACGCCTACCGCCGCGCCGCTCTGGAACGGTTCGTCTCGCTGCCGCCAAGCCCGCTGGAGCAGCGCGAAGGTCTGGAACAATTGCGGGCGCTGGAGGACGGAATGCGAATCGCCTGCGTGCGCATGGAACACGGCCCCTTCGGGGTCGATACGCCGGACGACCTGGAACGCGCCCGCGCGATTCTGGCGCGGGCATGAACGGCCCGATCGCCTTCCAGGGCGTGCCTGGCGCCTATTCCGACCTCGCCTGCCGCGCCGCCTATCCCGGCATGGCCACGCTGCCCTGCGAGACATTCGAGGCCGCGATCGAGTCCGTGAAGGACGGCCGTGCATCGCTGGCCATGCTGCCCTGCGAAAACAGCCTGGCCGGACGCGTGCCGGATATCCACCACATGCTGCCCAGCTCTGGCCTGTTCGTCATCGCCGAACAATTCCAGCGTGTCGAGCACTGTCTTCTGGGCATCGAAGGCGCGACCCTGTCCAGCATCAAACGCGCCCATTCCCACCCCGTCGCCCTGGGCCAGGTCCGCCGCATCCTGCGCAGTATGGGCCTGACGCCGGTCGTGCAGGCGGACACTGCGGGCGCCGCCGAAATGATCGCGCGCATGAACAGCGTGGAAGACGCCGCGATCGCGTCGTCGCTGGCCGCCGAGATTTACGGGCTGGAAATTCTGCAGGCCAACGTGGAAGACGCCGCGCATAACACCACGCGGTTTTATGTGATGGCGCCGAAACCGAATTCGCCGGCGCCCTCGACCGCCGGTCTGATGACAACCTTCGTATTCCGCGTCCGTAATGTTCCTGCTGCGTTATATAAAGCCCTGGGCGGTTTCGCGACCAACGGCGTGTACATGACCAAGCTGGAAAGTTATATGATCAACGGCGAATTCGCGGCCACGCAGTTCATGTGCGACGTCGATGGCCATCCGGAACAACCGGAATTGCGGCGCGCGTTGGAAGAATTGCAGTTCTTTTCGTCGGAAGTGCGGGTGCTGGGGGTTTATCCGGCGGCGCCCTTCCGTTCGCGGCGGGACTGACGGAACGATAGAGGCTTGGCGAGGCGTTTGCGTCTCGTCAGGGCCTCTCACCCTCGCCATGGCACGGCTCGACCGGGCCATCGGACGCGGCACGGTGGTTGAACGAGAGGCGCTTGCTGCGGTTTTTCGTGACCCCTCTCGTAATGCCCGATCGCCCGCTCGGGGGCGTGCCATGACGGGGAGCGGGGGCAGTATTTTGAGCCGCGGGTCTGGGGGTTTTCACCGCCCATCGGTTCGTACTTGAAACGACAAAATCCGATGCGGATTCTCGGGTGCTGCCGTGAAATTCTTGTCCGGCCGGTACGACGGAATCCCGAACACCGACACGGTCAACGTTCCCATCCGATCTACCGACAGCACCGTATGACCGAATGTATCGGGCGACAGAAAATCCACCGGTTGCCGCTTCGTATCGGCGTCCGGATCGAATTCCCGCCAGACATGGGCAAGCCCGGGAAGACCGGCGAGTCCGTCCATGGGCTCGCCCACGGCCGCCTGAGACGCGGTTCGGATCGTCACCGCCGCCATAATTGTTTCCATATCGTGGCGAACAAACGCATCCGGCCCGCCAGCGCCGATCGGACCGGCGACGATATGAAACGCTCCCGGCACCAATGCTTTCGCGCCATCGCCGGTGTCGTACTGCAACCGGTTGATGCGCGTGGTGTGATCGTCTGTGGCCAGGAACACGACGTGGTCGATCTTGTTGTCCGCGATGAATTTCAGCAGCGCGTTCCGCTCGGCGCGATAACCGCCGTACCAGGACTTCTGATCCTGCCAGACGACGCCTTTCACATCCCCGATCATGTCGGCAGGTGTGGAAATCCCGATGAATTTCCAGGTCGCCCGGCTTTTTTGCGCGGCGAGCAGCGTTGTCTTCAACCATGTCAGTTGGGTGGCACCCAGCATGGTCCGCGCCGGATTGGCGCCGCGGGGATCGGTGGCCGCCGCGTCGCCGCCGGTCGCCGATCCCAGCCGCGCGTCGCGGTACGACCGGTCGTCCGTCTGGATGTAAATCGCCTGCCGTCCCCAGCGCCGCGCGAAGAAATTGCGCGCGGTGCCGTGCATCCTCGGGTCGTCCGGCGCCTCCACTTTCGGTCCCGACAGGGTCAGGCCGGACAGCGGCGATCCCTGCACATCGACGCTGGTCGGGTGGTAATTGAAAAACGATTTTTCCAGGGTCAGAAAACCCAACGTCCGATTATGGAATGTTCCGGTGGTGTTGGCGTCGAATGCCTCGGTTGCCGGCGGGTTGCGCGCGGATGTCAGGGCCAGCGGCGCGCCGCCGGACTGCAACGAGGCATTGCCCAGTTCGTGGTTGTCGAGCAGCGTGTAATGCCCGGTGGCGGCGAACAGCGCGCGCAATCCCTGTTGTCCTGTGGCCGACATCGCGCCGGTTTCGGTGACTCCTGCGATATTTTCGCGGTATTTCAGGTTATAGGCGGCCAGCGCGCGCCTTGCGTCCTCCGCCGTGCTCGCGGGGGTCAGATTGGGCACCCGCAGGGAGACGGTGGGCGCCGTGCCGCTGGCCGTTTCGTACATGGTGTCGCCATTGAACACGAAGAAATCGAGCCGGTGACGCCCGATATCCGCGATGGCCGGGTACGGCCGGAAGCGCCCATCGGCGTCGCCGCTGAAGCCGAATGTCACGGGAACGTTCTGGTCCGGTGCCGGTACGGTCTTGAAGCGGCCGGTCTCGCTTTCGCCGCTGGCTTCGAACCGGTAAAAATACACGGTGCCGCTTTTCAGCCCCGACGGATGCAGTTTCAGGGTGAAATCGTTGTCCGGAACGGTCGATCCGGCACCGGACCAAACGACATTGCGAAAGTCTGGATCGGTCGCGATCCGCGCCACGGCCCATGCGGGTCCGCCATCGTCGGTCGCACGAGTCCAAAGTACCACTTCATGTTCGGTCATATCCCCCGCCGCCACGGCGTCGAAGGACACGGCTGCCTGCGCCGCGCCCGCGAACATCCAGAACGCGAAAGTCGCGACGAGCGCGAGGGGGTTTTTCACCACGCTTCCTTGCCTTGCACTGGCCGCGCCATCTCTGCGCGCGCTTTCTGCTCGGCCTCGTGCTTATCGAACATTGCGCGGGCCGCGCTGGTCCGTTTCTCCGTCAGAAGCGCGCGGTTATCCGTGCACCAGTTGAACGAATCGATCCGCGGGCCGTTGGTGCCTGAAAAATGCGGCATAACGTAGCGTTGATACAACTCGTACGATCGTTTCGTCTGTTCGAAATCAGCCCAGTTGTGAACTTGTTGCAGAAATGCGCCGAAATCGCCCTGCTTGTCGTACAGACGTTGGATCATCGCGATCGCGTCGTCCGGCGTGCCGATGACGCCGTAATTGTTTTCCACGAACCACTCTGCCGCGTCCTTGCCCGCCGGCACGTTGAACCGAGGCTGGTTGTTGTTGAGGTAGCCAAGATAATTATCGAAACCGTATTTCACATTTTCGCGCGCCTGCGCGCGGGTTTCCGCGATATGCATCGGTCCGACCAGCCGCAGCCCTGCGGGGTTCATCGTTTTCCCTTGCTCTGCCGCGATGTCGTTGGCGATCTTCCAGTTCGCGGCCAGCGCGTCGTAGCCAAACGGGTTGGTCGCGGCGACGCAGATCATGCTGAGCCCGTATTTTCCCGCCAGACGCCCGCCCGACGGGGTGACCGCGCTGACCACCGCGACTTCCGGATACGGTTTCGTATAAGGCAGGATATGCGCGCGCGCATTAACGTACGTGTACCAATCCGTCTTTTCGGTCACGTATTCGCCTTTGAAGAACCGCAGAATCACGTCCAGCGCCTCCGCCATCCGGTCGCGCTGCGTGTCGGGATCGATGCCCATCATCAGCGCGTCCGACGCCAGCAGGCCGGGACCTGCGCCGAACATCACGCGGCCCCGCGTATGATGGTCCAATTGAATGATCCGGTTCGCCGTCATCAGCGGATTATGATACGGCAGCGAGATCACCCCGGTGCCGAATTTGATCCATTTCGTGCGCTCCGCCGCCACCGCGATGAACAACTCGGGCGAACTGATCAATTCCCAGCCCGCCGAGTGATGCTCGCCGATCCAGGCCTCGTCGAACCCCAGCCGGTCGAGCCACTGCATCAGCTCTAAATCGCGTTCGATGCACGCGGCGGGATTTTCGTTCATGGGATGAAAGGGCGGTAAGAACGCGCCGTGACGCAACGGGATGCCGGGCATGCGTGTTTCCTCCTGTGGGGGGACATTGAGATGGCGGGATGTTAACAGGGATCGCCGCAAGAGGAACCATGAGCCAATTTAACGCCCCTTTGGCCGCGCCGCCGGCCGCGTCCGGCCGTTTGGATCGCCGCGTATGGATTATCGCGGCCGCGTGCTCCTGCGGGCCGCTGATGTCGGGCCTGGATTCCACCATGGTCAACGTCTCCCTCGACACGCTTGGCGCCGCGTTCGGCGTGTGGCTTGGCACCATCCAATGGGTGACCAGCGGCTATCTTCTGGCTTTGGCTTTGGCGCTGCCACTCAGCGGCTGGCTGGTGGACCGAGTTGGCGCGCGACGGATTTTCCTTTGCTGCTTCGCGGGGTTCATCGCCTGCTCCGTCCTCAGCGGCTTCGCGGTTTCCATCGAGCTATTGATCCTGTGCCGCGTCCTGCAAGGCATCGCGGGCGGATTGCTGGCGCCGATGATGCAAATGATGATGGCGCGCCACGCCGGCCGTCAGATGGCGCGCGTTATCGGCGTCGCCGCCATGCCCGTCATGGTCGGACAAATGCTCGGACCCAGTCTCGGCGGCCTGATTCTGGGCCAGTTCGGCTGGCGCGGGATTTTCTTTGTCAATGTCCCCGTGGGATGTCTGGCCATCTGCTTCGCCTGGTTCGCGCTGCCGCACGACGAACCCGCCAGCAGCCGCCGCCTGGACCTGTTGGGATTTGCCATGATCTCTCCTGGGCTCGCGCTCCTGCTGCAAGGTCTTGTGTCGCTCGCGCATGGCGAGGCGGCCGCGCCGCTCAGTCTGATCGTCAGCGCTGTCCTGCTTTTCGCCTTTACCCGGCACGCGCTGCGCCGGCCTGCGACCGCGTTGATCGACCTTCGCTTGTTCAAAGCCCCGGTTTTCCGCGCCGCCGCCAGCACGCAGTTTTTGTCGAACGCCATTAATTTCGGCGGGCAGTTATTGCTTCCGTTATGGTTCCTTAACATCCGCCACGAATCCCCCGTCGCCACCGGCGTTATGCTCGCCCCCCTCGGTTTGGGTATTTTCTTCGCCCTGCCCATCATGGGCCGCCTGAGCGAACGATTTGGCGCCCGCGCAATCTCCGGCATCGGCGCCGGATTATCTTTGATTGGTACGCTGCCTTTCGTCTTCGCCAGTCCCGATACGCCCTATTTCATTCTGGGGATCGCCTTGTTCGTGCGCGGTTTCGGCGGCGGTTCCATCACCATTCCCTCCGCCGCAGCCGCTTACGCATCGGTGCCCAGAGAATCGTTGGGACATGCTACCACATCGATCAATATCTGCCAGAGATTCGGTGGACCCGTGGGCTCCGCCGGTCTTGCGATATTGCTGCAATATGCGTTGACTCAGGGGACGCCGGAGCAGGCCTGGCGCTGGACGCTGTGGGGCCTCGCCGGTCTGGCCGCCGCGGGCCTGCTGGCGGCGTCACGCCTGCCCGGCCGCGCCGCGATCGCCAAGGGCTGAAAGTTCGAACCGGACTCCACCTCGACGAACCCCGGCTTTCGGGCGTAGGCTTCACGGAAAGCAGCCAAGGAGCGCCAGTCCATGAGTGGGGAAAATTGTCTGACGGGTTTGAAGGTCCTCGACCTGACCCAGTTCGAGGCCG
>JAYWAX010000668.1:0-3021 GCA_043782125.1 Acetobacteraceae bacterium
CGTCGGGCAAAACCCAGCTTCCGCCGGTGACGCCGAAAACGGGGGAGAGGTTCAGCGTGACGGCAGCCCAGAAGCCGGCTTTCTCGCCCGCGAGGTCCGTCGCGATGCGGGCGATCAGCCAGGTGGTGAGGGCGAACAGCAGGATGAACGGCGGGCGCGCGGCGATCACGGCCTCGGTGCCAAGCAGATGGGTGGACGCCCATGACAGCCACCAGGCGGCCGGGGGGTGGTCGAAATAGCCGAGGGACAGACTGCGGCCGGCGGAAACCATGTAGGATTCGTCGACGCCCAGACCGATGGCCCATCCGAAGGCGAGGCGGAGCGTGGTGGTGAGGGCGATAAGGAGCAATAAAGGGCGCACGCGGACTCGCTTCGGTCGGTTCGCCGTTTCCCGGCGTCGGGGCGGGCTGTATACAATGCGTCGCGCGAGGGAAGAACCATGTATTGCGGCTGTTTTTATTGCCTCCAGGTGTATGAGGCCATCGAGGTCATCGATTGGATCGACGACGGGGAGACGCCGTTGTGTCCGCGCTGCGGGGTGGACGCGGTGATGATCGGGGTGACGGATTTGATGGAGTTGTTGCGGATGCGGCGGGTCCGGTTTGGGACCGGATTGGGTCTGGATCCGGGGACGGGGACGGTGGGGTGAGATTGCGGGGCGGGCGGCTGGCCGTTGGGGTAGATCGCGACCCGAAGGCCGCCAATGCGAGAGATCGTTGGCATTGGTGGAGCATGACATTACCAAAGCGCTTCGGTAACCGGAATTTCGCGGCCGCCGCCCCTTGACCGGCCACGCCGAACCCCGTCCGATACCGCGAACGGCAACCGATTCAGGAACCACCATGCGCGTTTGTGTTTACGGGGCGGGCGCCATTGGCGGCCATCTGGCGGTGCGGCTGGCGAAAGGCGGCGCGGAGGTCTCGGTCATCGCGCGCGGGGCGCATCTGGCGGCGATTCAGGCCAATGGGCTGAAGGTTCACGCCGTCGATGGCGTCCACAAGATCGCGCTTCAGGCGACAGACGATCCGCGCCGGATCGGGCCGGTGGACGCGGTGTTCGTGACGGTGAAGGCGCCCGCTCTGCCCGCCGTCGCGGCGGCGATCGGTCCGTTGTTAAAGCCGGACACGGCGGTGGCGTTCGTGATGAACGGCATTCCCTGGTGGTTTTTCCAGCATCTGGGCGGGCCGCATGACGGGCTGCGGCTGCCGCGGATCGATCCGGACGACGTGCTGTTCAAGGCGGTGGGGCCGGATCGGGCGGTCGGGGGCGTGGTTTACTCGGCGTCGGCCGTTGTGGCGCCGGGCACGATCGAGGTGGAACAGCCGAAATCGCGGGTCATTCTGGGGGAGCCGAACGGGACGTTGTCGCCGCGGGTGGCGGCCTTGGCGGCAATGATTACCAAGGGCGGGATCGGCGGCGAGGCGACGACGGAAATCCGCACGGAAATCTGGAACAAGCTGATCGGCAATCTGGCGGGCGGGACGCTGGCGGTGCTGTCGGGTTCGTCGCCGAAGACGGCGTACGGGGAACCGGCGGTGCGCGAGGTGGCGTTGCGCGCGATGGCGGAGGCGGCGGCGATCGCGCAGGCTCTGGGCGCCCGGCCGGGTCTGGATCACGCGGCGCGGGTAAAAAGCCAGTCGGGGATGGATCATAAGCCGAGTATTTTGCAGGACCTGGAGCTCGGGCGCCCGATGGAGATCGACGGGATGTTCGACGCGCCGCTGGCATTGGCGCGGATCGCGGGGGTGGCGGCGCCGTCGCTCGATCTGCTGGTGGCGTTGTGTAAACTACGGGCGAGGGCCTCGGGCCTTTATGGGAGCTGACGACATGGAAACGCGGATTTACGGCCGTACCGGCATGAATATCTCGATATTGGGCTTTGGCTGCGGCGCGGTGGGCGGGCTGATGGTCCGGGGCGCGGCGGCGGACCGGGAACGCGCGGTGGCGCGGGCGATCGAGGTGGGGATCAATTATTTCGATACGGCTGTGCAATATGGGAACGGCGTGTCGGAAACGAATCTGGGGCTCGCGTGGAAAGCGCTGCAACCGAAAGGATGTTTTGTCGGCACCAAGGTGCGGATTCCGTCTTCTGAGTTCGGGCGGATCGCGGACGAGGCGGTGAAATCGCTGGATGGCAGCCTGTCGCGTCTGGGTATGGAGTGTGTGGATATCTTCCATTTGCACAATCCGATTTCTTCGAACGGCGGCGGGGAGTCTCTAAGTATATCTCAGGTTTTGAACGAGGTCGTGCCGGCGTTCGAGGCGTTGAAGAAAGCCGGAAAAGCGCGGTTTCTGGGGATCACGGCGGTGGGCGATACCGGCGCGCTGCTGCAGGCGATCGATGCGGGCGCGTTCGACAGCGCGCAGGTCAGTTACAACATGCTGAATGCGTCGCCGGCGGAGGCGTTGCCCGCCGGATATCCGGCGCAGGATTATGGGCGGATGTTCGACCATACACAGAAATCGGGCGTCGGCGTGGTGGGGATTCGGGTGTTGGCGGCGGGGGCGTTGAGCGGGTCGGCCGAACGCCATCCCATTGCCTCGCCCCCGCCCGAGCCGATTGGCACGGCGGGAACGTATGACGGCGATCTGGCACGTGCGCGGCGGTTGATGCCGTTGGTCACGGAAGGATTCGCGGCGAGTTTGCCGGAGGCGGCGACACGGTTCGCGATTTCGCATCCGGCGATGGGGACGATTTTGGTGGGTATGGCGACGGTGGCGGAATTCGAGGCGGGTTTGGCAGCGGTCGAAAAGGGTCCGTTGCCCGCGGCCGCGCTGGCGCGACTCGCGGAGCTGCGGACGGAGTTTCTGGGGGAGAGCCGTTAGTGGGACGTGCATAAATTGCTACTTACGCAATAGCGTACCGCCCCCGATGGCCCGCTCGGGGGCGTGCCATGACGCGGAGAGGACGTTGCCGTCCAACATTAGGCTCCACACTCAATTTCCGCTTGCCCTGACTCCAGTGGATACGGTTCGAGGCTCCCATGTGAAGGGAGCACGAACATGCCGAACCTTTTCTGG
>JAYWAX010000669.1:0-8363 GCA_043782125.1 Acetobacteraceae bacterium
CAACGCCGACAAGGCCCGGGCGCCGTCCGGTAAAACCGGTTCCGGGTCCATTGGCGAAAATTCGCGCCAGTAGCGATCGGCGGCGGGGTCCAGGGCCGAGGTCAGCTCCTCCCCCAGCACGGCACCAAGCGCGAGTTCCAGACCGGGAGGGGCAGTAAGCTTGTCGATCAAGGGCGGCCAGCGTTCGCCGTCCTTGACCGACAGGATTTCCGCCAGCGCATTCGCCTCCGCGGCGAGTTTGCCGCGGCGCGCCTCGGCGGCGGCGCGAAAGTCGCGGGCGGCGGCCAGGGCGACGGTCGCCGCGCTCCGGTCCTGTTCCGCCTGATCCAGCGCCGAGCGCGTCGCGACCAACGCGTCCTGCGCCGCCGATTCCTCCTGGGCCGCGCGTTCCAGCAGCGCCGGATCGACTTGTCGCGCGGCGAGTGTTGCCCGTTCCTCGCGAGCTCGCGTCAGTTGTTCGATGGCTCGCCGCGCCCATTGGCCGGCCTGCGACAATGCCCGTTCCGCAGCCTGCGCCAGCGCGTTCGCCTCGGCGGCGGCCTCGGTTGCACGGTTGGCGCCGTGTTCCGCCACCTGCGCGAGTTCGACGGCGGCAGCGGTCTCGATTTCGGCCGACGCGGCGACGCCGGGATGAACCTCGTCGGCTATGGCAAGCGTTGAATCCTCCGACGCGAGGCGGGTTTCGGCCGCGACCGCGTCGGCGCGCAGTTGCTCGGCGTGCCGAAGATCGTTGGTTAACGTGGCCAGGCGGCGGCGAGCCTCATCGAGGGCAACGCGGGCGCGGCTTTCCTCCGCCGCCAGTTGTTCCTGGGCCACGCGCAGACGCTCCAACAGCGTGCGCGCATCCGCCTCGGTTTTTCGCAGTGGCTCCAGGATTTCGGCGGTTTCGGCCGCGATCGCGGCGGCGGTCTGAACCGCAAAGGCGGCTTCGGCGACCGCGGTTTCGGCATTTCGAAACGCCGCATGGGCGGTGGCGCGATCGCGTTCGACCCGGGCACGCAGGATCGACATCAATTCTCCGTCCGCTTCTCGGATCGCGCCGGAGATATTGCGGTATCGGCTCGCCTGGCGGGCCTGGCGTTTCAGGGCGCCCAGTTGGGAGTCGAGTTGTCCCTTAAGGTCCTCGGCGCGGGCCAGATTGGCCTCGGCCGCTCGCAATTTGAGTTCGGCTTCGTGGCGGCGGGCGTGGAGACCGGTGATCCCTGCAGCTTCTTCCAGCACCGCGCGGCGTTCTTCCGGGCGTGCGGCGACCAGGGCACCGACCCGGCCTTGGCTGACCATGGCAGACGCGCGGGCGCCGGACGCGAGGTCGGCAAACAGGGTTTGGACGTCGCGGGCGCGGGCCTCCTTGCCATTCACGCGGTAAGCGGAGCCGTGGCCGCGCTCAATTTTTCGCTGGATTTCGATCTCGGGGTGGTCGTGGAACGGCGGGGGGGCGATGCCCTTTGTGTCGTTCAGGGTTATCGAAACTTCGGCGATGTTGCGGGACGAACGGCCAGCGGTGCCGGCGAAGATAACGTCTTCCATCTCGTCGCCGCGCAGCCCGCGGGCGCTGCTTTCGCCCATGGCCCACCGCAGGGCTTCGACGATGTTGGATTTGCCGCAGCCGTTGGGACCGACGATTCCGGTCAGGCCGGGGAGGATGTCCACGCTGGTTGGTTCGGCGAAACTCTTGAAACCCGCGATGCGGAGTTTACTGAAGCTGACCGGCAAGCATCCTCCTCGACCGCTCTGCCCTACTCGCCCGGGATCAATTTACGGAGCGCGTCGAAATTCATTTCGCCCGCATATTTCTTTCCGTCGATCACGAAGCTGGGGGTGGAATCGATCTTCCATTTGTCGCCAAAGGCTTGCTGCTGCTTCAGAATCCAGGCCTTCAGGCCGTCGTCGGCGATGGCCTTGTCGAACGTCGCGCGGTTCATGCCGGCGAGTCCCGCGGTCTTCCAGATTTCCTCTGTGCGGTTGACGTCGCGCGCGAACGCCCAACGATCCTGAGTCGCGAGCAGCGCATCGACAAAGGGCGCATAGCGGTCGGGCGGTAGATAACGTGCAACCTGCGCGGCCTGAAGCGCGACCTGATCCAGCGGGTAGTCCTGGAAAACCCAGCGCACCTTGCCCGTGTCGATCAAGGCGGACTTCACGACCGGGTAGGTCGTGGCGGCGAAGGCCGCGCAATGCGAACAGGTGAGCGAAAAGAACTCCATGACCACGGTTTTCGCGTCCGGGCTACCGACCGAACGCTCGGCCTGCGCCGCTTCGTCGGCGGCGCGCACGGGACGAACGCCCCCAAAGCCTTGAAGCATGGCCCCACCGGCAACAACAGTTAGTAGGTTTCGGCGTGTTTCGAGCATGATGACCTCAATATCTTGTACGTGGTTGCTTTCCGAGTCGGGAAGCAGATTCGGTGATGACGGCGCGCCCCAGGTTGGCCAGGGCCGTACGCAACGGCCCCTCGGGCAGATCGGCGACGGCCGCCGCCGCAGCTTCCGTTGCGGCGGGCGAAGCGGGCGCCGCGCGTGCCGGCGGACGACGAAGTTGGGTATGGGTCTGTACGAAGCGTAATCGTTGCACCGCCTGGGACCCCAGATATTGGTTGATCCGGCCGGTCAGTTCCACCGACAGATGTTGCAACTCCAGCGCCACCGGACCGGTGCAGGCAATCGTCAACGTGCCCTTCCCCAGGCGTTTGGGCGAGGTCGCATCGGCCAGCGCCGGGCCGACGATTCCGGGCCAGGCCTCCATCAACGCGCCGACCCCGGGCGCGGCGCGGGCGAAGATGGGCCGGACGATCGCGGGCACCAGCGCGCCAACCGGGCGCGGCCCGTGGACGTGGCGCCAGTCCTTCGTCATATCCCGTCCCGTGACATCCTTCGCCATCTTCCCTGCGCGCGCCTTGCTTAGCTGGTACGATCGCCATCGCCGCCGCCTCCCTTGGCGCGCCGAGCCCGGCGAGATCGCGGATCCCTACCGGGTCTGGCTATCGGAGATCATGCTGCAACAAACGACCGTGACGGCCGTCATACCTTACTATGAGAATTTCGTAAGCCGGTTTCCCACGGTGCAGGCTCTGGCCGCGGCGGAACTCGACGATGTGCTGCGCCAATGGGCCGGTTTGGGATATTACGCGCGGGCGCGGAACCTGCATGCGTGCGCGAAGGCGGTCGCGATTTTGGGCGGGTTCCCGGGGAATATCGAGGGGTTGCAAGCGTTGCCGGGGATCGGACCGTATACGGCAGCGGCCGTGGCGGCGATCGGGTTCGGTGTGCCCGCGGTGCCGGTGGACGGGAACGTGGAGCGCGTGACGTCGCGGTTGTTCGCGATTTTGGACGCTTTGCCCGCGGCCAAAAAAGCGATTGCGGCGGCGGCTGCGGTTCTGGGCGCCGACCCGTACGCCAGGGCGCGGCCCAGCGATTTCGCTCAGGCGTTGTTCGACCTGGGCGCGTCGGTTTGCACGCCGGCATCTCCCGCCTGCGGCATTTGCCCGTGGATGGAGCCTTGCGAGGCAAGACGGCGCGGGATCGCGACGGAGTTGCCGCGCAAGGCGCCGAAGAAGGTGCGGCCACTGCGTCATGGGGTGCATTTCTGGGTGACGGACGGGGAGGGGCGTGTGCTGCTGCGGCGGCGGCCCGAGTCCGGTCTTCTGGGCGGGATGGTCGAACTGCCGGGAACGCCCTGGCGCGAAACCCCCTGGGCTTTCGACGAAGCGAAAGCGTTCGCGCCGGTGGCGGCGAATTGGCAACCGGCGGGCCAGGTCCGCCATGGGTTTACGCATTTCGAATTGACGATCGAGCTTTTCGCCGCGAACGTCGCGACGATAGGCGGTGAGGGGTTTTCGCATTCGATCTCGGATATGGACGCCCTGGCGCTGCCCTCGGTTATGAGGAAGTGCGTCGCGGCGGCGGGCGGCTGAAGTTCAAACGGCGACCGGCCGGTTTGCGCCGCATCCTCCCCCGGCCGGAGACCAGGGCAAACCGGCGTTTGCGCGACCTCGTCCAGGGCATTCCGACGTTGGCGGCCCGCCGGGTCAAAAACGTGAGACGAACCTCAGCATTCCCCGATGAGCGGAATATTGCTCGCTTGACCAATAATAGTCGTAAGCGGCCTCAAGCGACCAGGTATCGGCCTTGCACTCGCACGAGAGGATCGTCAGCCGGGCGCCCACATTGAACATCTCGCCGGCTGTCTTTGCCCCTGAGGTGGTAAACGTACCCGAGCCAGCGGCATTGAACGCCGCAGTGTTTCTTATGGCCGGATTATTAAGTTCATGAAACCACATCGCATGCAATTCGGGAACATAGGTTCCATTACCATAAGCGATGGGATAGGCCACTTTCACGCCCAGGCCGGACTCAAGGAAGTCGTAACTCTGGGCATTAACCCGCAAACCGATATCGCCGGCGCCGGATTCCGCGTAACCACTTAAATCCATATGAGTGTACTGGAGCGACGCCAGGGGTGTGAACACGAAACCCTGCGCAAAGAAATGGTAACCCGTCGTTCCGAACGCCGTGTAGTCCTGACCGCTATAACTGCTCTTGGCCAGACGGTCGAAACCGGGAAAGGAAATATGTCTGTCGCCGGAATACTCGTTCCATCCGATCGAAACGTCACCATTCACGAACCAGGGGCCGCTCTGGTGGCCAACGTATATCATTCCGTTATAGGAATTGAAACTGGAATTTGCATTGAAGGACTTACTATTAATATTGCCTCTTCCCACGCCAAGGGCGGCGCCCACGCGGGTATCTGCACCGAGAGGCACGTCGTAACCGATCATTGTGCCCAGGATGCCGGCATCGTATCCTGCGAAAGCGCCCTGGGCGCCCTGGGTCATGGTCTGGCCAAAGCCTTTTATCCAAAGACCGTTCCGGGGCGCGGGGTCCGGGCAGGTCAAATTCTCTCCACCCGGCTGGCGGCGAACCTGGCTGCACAACGTATCGTTCAGGCGCGATAAACCAACGTCCTGAAACGCCCGTGTCATCTGAAACGTGACCGCCGGGGCCGCCAGCGCCGCGGCGGAGGGCGCGAGCTGCGCGATCGCGTTGACCACCTGCGCCGGATCGGAGAGGGCGTTGATCGCCGGCAGGACATTCGTGAGAAGATCGGGGGTCAGGGGAAGCGCCAATAAGACTGGCACGATTGTCGCCGCGATCGGCAAAGCCGGCGGCAAAACAACTCCAGGGGGCGGAGCGATGGGTACGAGTAAAGGTATTGCGGTCGTTTCAATTGTCACCAGGCCCGCGACCGTACCCGCCAGAGGCACAGCCGAAAATCTGTAAAGCGGATTGGTGGGGTCAACGACTGTTACCGCGACAAGGCTGCCGTTCGTGCCGCTTTGGACCGTTCCACCGGCTGTCTGAACGATATTGAACCGGCTCCCCACCGGGATGAATGCCGTTGACGGCACCGTCACATTGATCAGAAGCGACGGTCCGAGGTTTGTCGCGCCCACCGGCCTGATATTGCCGTAGACAGTCGGGCTGGCGAGGGTTGTGGCGATCGTTCCGCCCGTCCCGCCGTTGGCGATCGTCAGGGCGCCGCCAATATTCAACGTATTCGTTCCGAGGGCGAAGGAATAGGCATTCGCCGCCCCGGTAATGGTTGCAGTTACGCCGGCGAGATTGCTTCCGCCAACGACATTGATGGCCCGCAGCCCGATCGCGCCGCCGACAGCCCCATCGAGGACACTCGCCCCGCCCAGTGCCAATGTGCCGGTTCTTGCTCCGGCGGTGGTGGTAAGAGCGCCGATGACAGTCGTGTTGGGCGCGAGGCCGATCACGCCGTCAGCCGCGAAATTCGTCGCCGTTACGTTCGTGGTGCCGCTGTTGAAATTAACAGTGCCGGTTCCCGCGACATTCAGCGTCGTCGCGAATACCGGGCCCAGAAAATTCACCACGGTTCCGGTGTTTCCACCGGTAATGGCGAGAAGGAATGGGCCGCCGGGTTGCGTGACGCCGATCGCGCCAAAAACCGTGGAGCCGCTATTAAATACGATGTTACCCTGGCTTGAGGCCGCCGTGGAAACCGCGAGAAGTCCGGCACCCGGTGGATTGTTGCCGGAGAAAATATCGGTTGCCGGCCCGCCAGGAACGCCGACGATCAAGGTTCCCGTAATGCCCGACACGGACATATCGACACCGTTCAGACCACCCGTCGCGCTCAACGGAATGCTTCCCGGGCCAACGGCGGTTTGCCTTTGCGCGTGGCTCGGCGGCGACCAGGCCGCGATTGCCGCCGTGCAAACGATGAATGTCAGTGTTAGTCTCAGGTATGCCCACCGACCGGCCGCCGTTGAGTACAAAATCGCCATGACAGATTCCACTCCGCTTTGGGCGCAGAATGGCGGTCAACCGAGTGTCGCGGCAGACTCGGAATATACCCAGTGTTATGCGGTGATCGCTCCGATCGCCAGTCAGTGGACGATCGCGGCCCCTCATTTCGAAAGGCATTTTGTTTGCGAGCAATGCGACGACAGGAAAAATCTTCCTATCCAGCATCACACGGCGCCGACCGTTGCCTTTACGTCGGTAATCGCGTTTGAATTGTCCGGTCCACTCAATTGTCCGCATCGAGC
The DNA here is from genome assembly GCA_043782125.1 of Acetobacteraceae bacterium. Lineage (GTDB taxonomy): Bacteria > Pseudomonadota > Alphaproteobacteria > Acetobacterales > Acetobacteraceae > Rhodopila. The sequence goes on from JAYWAX010000669.1 coordinate 6,575, forward strand.
GCGTTCTTCAGTGCCTCGATATTTTGGGCGCGAGGCAAATTTCCGGCCCGCGCTTCCATCATGGCTACGACCGTCGTGGCGCTCGGCATCAACGGGTCGAACGGCAAGGCCTATTCCCGCGCGACCCGTAACAACATGAGCTCCGTCGCCGGCGGATACGCAGCCCTCTCGCCGCCCCCCAAAACCCCCACCGGATTGACGAACCCCCCGGCCCGGTCCACCCACATCCCATGCTAACCCGCATCGAAAACCTGCTCGACCCAACCGGAGGCGACCCAAGCCCCCCACCCCACGCGGGCCTTGTCCGCTTCCATTGGCACTTCATCCGCCAGGCACCCTGGGTCGCGGTTGCGCTGTTCGCCATCGGCGGCTTGCTCGCGATCCTCGATACCGCGATCCCCACCTCGATCGGCCGGGTCGTCGGCCTCGTCACCACCCACACGCCCGACGCCCTGCTTCGGGAACGTTGGCCAGAGCTTCTGACAATGGCCCTTATCGTCGGCGTCGCCCGCCCGGCAACGATGTTGATCCACAACATTCTCGTCAACCAGATCGTCAACCCCAGCTTCACCAATCTCGTCCGCTGGCAAAACCACTGGCACGTCGTCCGCCAAAGCTGGACTTTCTTTCAGAACGATTTCGCCGGCCGCATCGCCAACCGTGTCATGCAAACCGGCCCCTCCATGCGAGAATCCCTCGTCATGGCCTTCGACGCCGCCTGGTACATTATTGTCTACGCCGGCAGTGCCCTGATCCTGCTGGGCTCGATCGACTGGCGGCTGATGCTGCCGATGTCCGTGTGGTTCGTCTGCTACCTCTCCATGCTCCGCTATTTCGTGCCCAAACTGCGCGAACGCTCCCGCGCCATGTCGGAAAAGCGCTCCACGCTGATCGGCCGCATTGTCGACAGTTACACCAACATCCTCACCGTCAAACTCTTCGCCCGCGCCCGCGACGAGGACGCGTTCGTCCGCGAATCGATCGACGAGCACACCGCTGCCTCCCGCGCCCAATCCCGCATGAGCACCGCCTACACGATGTTCCTCGGCTTCATGAACGCCTCCCTGATCGTCGCCACGTCGAGCGTCGCCATCTGGCAATGGTCGGCTGGCCATATCGGCGTCGCCGCAGTCGCGACCGCCATCCCGATGTCCTGGCAATTGACCAACATCGCGGGCTGGGTTGCGCGCAGCGTCACCGGCATCTTCGAAAATATCGGCACCGTGCAGGACGGCATGCGCTCCATCGACGTGCCACGGCAAATGCCCGACCAACCCGGGGCGAAAGACCTGATCGTGCGCGGCGGCGAAATCGTCTTCGAAAACCTGCATTTCGACTACGGCCGTCAATCCCGGCCCGGCGGCGTGCTGCGTGGCATCGACCTGACCATCGCACCGGGCGAGCGCGTGGGACTCGTCGGCCCCTCCGGCGCGGGCAAATCCACGCTCGTCAACCTGTTGCTGCATTTTTACGCACCCGGCGCGGGTCGCATCCTGATCGATGGCCAGGACATCGCGGGCGTAACGCAGGAAAGCCTTCGAACGCAGATCGCGATGGTGACCCAGGACACCTCCCTGTTGCATCGCTCCATCGCCGAAAACATCCGCTACGGCCAACCCGGCGCCACCCAAGCCATGATTGAGTCCGCCGCCCGTCAGGCCGAGGCACACGGTTTCATCATGGACCTGGAAGACTGGCACGAACGCCATGGCTACGACGCCCATGTCGGCGAACGCGGCGTTAAGCTTTCAGGCGGCCAGCGCCAACGCGTCGCGCTCGCCCGTGTCAT
>JAYWAX010000670.1:0-3019 GCA_043782125.1 Acetobacteraceae bacterium
CGGCGCCGCGCAAGTTCGGAGGGGAGTCCGACCGGCACTTTTGGCGGCACCGGCGGCACGGCGCGGGGATTGGCCAGTTCCGCCCGCAGCCCATTCGGCGGCATGCCCAGAAGTAGCGACAGCGCGTTGATCAACTGGGCTTCCTGCTGTTCCAGCGCGGGAATGCGGGCAAGCACGGCGCTGAGTTGCGACGACGCCGTGGAAACGTCGAGATTGGTGGTTACGCCGCCCGCCGCCCGCTGCTGGGTCAGCTTCAGGCTGTCGCGCGAAATTTGCGCGTTCTCCCGCGCGATCCGAAGCTGGGTCTGCACGCCGCGCAGCACGATATAATCGCGCGCGACCTCTGCCAACGTGGCGAGCAGGACGCCGCGGCGCGCTTCCTCCGACGCGCGCGTGGCGGCGCCCGCCGCTTCGACACCCCGGCGCAGCTTGCCCCATAGGTCGATCTCCCACGACGCGTCGAAGCCGGCCTGAAACACGTCGAACTCCGACAGCGTGCGCGTGCCGGTGCCGCCCGCCGTGCTGCCGTTGGTGCCGTTCGCGCCCAGGGCGTTGGCGTTGAGGCCGAATTGGCCATAGTTGGAGGCTTTCTGGCGGGTATAGGAGGTATTGCCGTTCAGGTTCGGCAAGCCCAGGGCGCGTGCGGAGTCGAAATGCGCGCGGGATTGCTCGATCCGGTAGGCGGCGATGGCGACATCCGGGTTTTCGTTGGCGACGCGATTTTCCAGCGCGGTGAGTTTGGCGTCCTTGAACAAGGTCCACCAATTCGGGTCGATCGGCGCGTCGGTGGTCTCGCTGATCGGCGCGCGCGATTTGCCGCCGCCGAACCAGGTGCCCGGCCCAGACCAGCCGGGCGCGGCGAAATCGGGGCCAAGGGTCACGCAGCCACTCAGTAGGACAGTCAGGACCGGAAGAAAGCGATGCGGACGGATCATGCGTATCGGCTTGCACGACGAGGCCGCATCGCGCAAGCGTTCAGGGCAGCGGCTGGAGAGAGCGATCATGAGCAACGACCTGATCCGGATGACGGCGACCGAGGCGGTGGCCCGGTTGCGGAAAGGCGACATCTCGCCTTTGGACCTGATCGACGCATCGGAAGCGCGGATCGCTGAAGTCGAACCGGCGGTGAACGCATTGCCAACGCTTTGTTTCGATCGCGCGCGGGATCATGCGAAGCGATTAATGGCAACGCGTTATCCGCTGCAAGCAAACGAGCCTGGTTGGCTGGGTGGTTTGCCGGTGTCGATCAAGGATCTCACGGATGTGGCGGGCGTGCGGACGACGTATGGCTCGCCTTTGTTCCGCGATCATGTGCCCCAGACATCGCATCCGGTGGTGCAACGGATCGAGCGCTTGGGCGGTATCGTCGTCGCGAAATCCAATACGCCGGAATTCGGCGCGGGCGGTTCGACGTTCAACGAAGTGTTCGGGCGGACGCGCAATCCCTGGAACACATCGCTGACGTCGGGCGGGTCCACCGGCGGCGGCGCGGTTTCCGTCGCAACGGGCGAGGTATGGCTGGCGCAGGGCACCGATCACGGCGGATCGTTGCGCCGTCCGGGGACGTATTGTTCCGTGGTGGGACTAAGGCCCTCGCCGGGACGGGTGACTCGCGGGACGGCGGCGAATTTGTTTTCGCCCTTGTCGGTGCAAGGGCCGATGGCACGGAACATTCCCGATCTGGCCTTGTTTTTGGATACGATGGCGGGATGGTGTCCGCTGGACCCGTTGACCTTCGACGCACCTGCGGAATCGTTTGTCTCGGCTTTGGGCCGCGCCGGGCCGCCGAAGCGGATTGCGTACAGCCCGGATTTCAATGGGAAGATTTTGGTGGAGCGCGAGACGCGCAACATCTGCGAGGCGGCGGTGCGGCGCTTCGAGGACCTGGGGTGCGCGGTGGAAGAATACGCGCCCGATCTTGGCGGGATCGAGGAGGCGTTCATGATCCTGCGCGCACAACATTTCGTCGTGGACCGGGAAATGCAGTTGCGCGACAGCCGGGAATTCCTGAAGCCGGACATTGTCTGGAATACCGAAAAGGGCCTGGCCCAAACACCGTCGCAACTGGCATGGGCGGAGCGGGAGCGCGCCGCGTTCTTCCGCCGCGTAACCGAAATGTTCGAACGTTACGACGTGTTTATAACGCCAAGTGCGGGGACGCCCGCGTTCGATGTGAACCGCACGCATCCGGAAACGATCGACGGCGTGAAGCTGACGAGTTACATGGGCGGTTCGATGTTGAACGCGGCGATGACGATGGCGAGTTGCGCGGCGGTCGCGGTACCCGCCGGGTTGGACCGGTTTGGGCGGCCGGTGGGGTTGCAAATCGCGGCGCCGCCGCGGCAGGAAGCGCGGGCGCTGGCGGCGGGGATGTTTCTGGAACGATTGACCGGGCTGGATAAGGCGGTTCCGATCGATCCTCGGCCGGGGGTAGTGCCCGTGGGGTGATGCCACCGTTCCGCGTTGGACTGATTTTTTCAACCATCCTTGGGGGTGATTCATCGCGACGTCCGCGCCGCGTCATGGCCTGCACCCCAAGCGAACCGTCGGGGGCGGAACGAGTCTGGCGAAGACGCATCCGCCCCCAACGCGCCTCAATCGATCACGGCCTGATACGTCAATACCCGCAACTCCCGCCGGATCGGATACGTCGAGGACGGCATCAACTGCGTCAGCATCAACACCGCCATGTCCTCCGCCGGATCGATCCAGAAGGCGGTGCTGGCGGCGCCGCCCCAGGCATATTCGCCGGCCGAGCCCAGAATTTGGGCTTTCGCGGGATCGAGGGTGACGGAAAAGCCGAGTCCGAAACCAATTCCGAAATAAGACGACTCGGAAAAGCGCGGCTGGCCCATGTCGGCCATGTCGCCACGCAGGTGATTGCACGTCATTAACTCGACCGTTTTGCGGCCCAGAAGGCGCGCGCCATCCAGCTCGCCTTTGTTCAGCATCATGCGGCAAAAACGGAGATAATCAGCGGCGGTGGAAACCAGGCCGCCGCCGCCGCCCTTGATGCGGC
>JAYWAX010000671.1:0-8339 GCA_043782125.1 Acetobacteraceae bacterium
GCGACATCCCGGAGGGTTGGTTCGTCAATCTCGGGATCGGTATTCCCACGAAAGTCTCGGATTTCGTGACGGACCGCGAGGTGATCTTTCACGCCGAAAACGGTGTCATCGGCATCGGTCCCGCGCCGGACGCGGCGAATATCAACCCTTATTTGGTCAATGCGGGGGTTCAGCACATCTCGCTGATCGTTGGCGCCGCCCTGGTGCATCATGCCGATAGTTTCGCGATCGCCCGCGGCGGCCATCTCGATTTATGCGTGCTTGGCGCCTTCGAAGTCGCGGAAAACGGCGACATCGCGAACTGGGCTCGTTCCCCGAACGAACCGGTGAAACAGGTTGGCGGCGCGATGGACCTGGCGGTGGGCGCGAAGCGGTTATGGGTGGCGATGGAGCACAACACCAAGGGCTCCGGCGAATCGCGGATCAGAAAGTTTTGCTCGTATCCGCTGACGGCAAAGGGCGTGGTGCGGCGGGTCTACACCGATCTGGCGGTGTTGGACGTGACTCCGGATGGTTTCGCGGTGGTGGACACGATCCCCGGCCTGACCCGTAAAATCTTGGAGGAGCGCACGGAAGCGGCGCTGATCTGGCCATGATCCATTCGATCGAAATCCTTCAGCGCGAACCTCTGGCGGGCGGCGCGGCATTCGGTGCGTCCGGCGCGTACGAACGCATCGACGGCGTCGCGTTTGGGGCGTTGGACCCGGCGCATCCCGGCAACAAGGGGATCGCCCTGCTGGACAAGGCACCGCGCGACGCCGCCGGACGGGTGGAATACCGTTCCGCGTTCGTGCTGTTCCGGCCCGCGGACCCCGTGCGCGGCAATGGCCGGTTGCTGTACGAGGTGAATAATCGCGGCCGTATCATGATGCTGGCCAATCTCTGCGCCGGTTCCCCCGGCAACGCGCCGAAGACCGCCGCCGACCTTGGCAATGCCCTGCCCTTCCGCCTCGGCTTTTCGCTCCTGTGGACCGGATGGGACCCCGCCGCGCCGAAAGCGACCGGGCTTTGGCTCGATGCGCCGGCAGTGGCGGGCATAACCCGGGCCAGCCGGGACGAATTTGTCTCCGGCACGCGGCTTGGGGTGCACGAGCAGTTCCGGCTGTCGCATGAGGCCACGCGGGTCGATTCCGTCACCGTGCGCCGCACCCAGACCGGCGCGCGCGTCGCGGTGCCCTTCGTCCTGACCGGCAACCGGACGGTTGCGTTGCTCCCACAGGGGAGCCCGGAGGGGCAGCCAGAGGGGACAAAACCCGTCATCGGCTCGATCTTCGAAGTTCGCTATCAGGCCACGAACCCCCGGGTGCAAGGCATTGGGTTCGCGGCGACGCGGGATATCGTCAGCCATATCCGCGCCCACGGGGCCGATTTCACGGGCCGCGCGATCACCCATACGCTGGCCTTCGGAATTTCGCAGGCGGGCCGGTATCTGCGCGATCACATCGCGCGGGGTTTCAATGCGGACGAAAGCGGTGCCCGCGTCTTCGACGGCGTTCTGACACATGTCGCGGGGATCGGGCGGGTCTTCCTCGACACGCCGTTCGCGCAACCGTTCCGGACCCGCACATGGCACGAGGATCGCGACTTTCCCGAAGTGGAATTTCCGTTCTCCACCGCCGTTATGGCCGATCCGGTCACCGGCGCGACGGGCGCCTTGATGCGAGGCGACGCGTCGGACCCGAAGCTGATCGAGACCAACACGTCCACCGAATACTGGCAGAAGGGCGCGTCCCTGTTGCATACCGATCCGATGGGCGCGCGCGACGTGGCGCTGCCCGCCAATGTCCGCGGATTTCTCATCGCGGGGACCCAGCACGGCGGCAAGGCGGGGATGCCGCGGGATAACGGACCCTGCGTCGCTCCGCGGAACTGGCACGATCCGATGACGGCGATCCGGGCGCTGCTGGTGGCCTTGGACGAATGGGTCGTATCGGGGCGCGCGCCGCCGGACAGCCGTCTGCCAACGATCGCCGGCGGCACGCTGGTCTGCGACAAGGACGTCGCTTTTCCCGCCATTCCCGGTCTGACCCGGCCCAAAGGCGCCAACGATGTCTATCCGCTGACCGATTGGGCCGATCCGCACCCGCCCACCGGCAAATGGGGCCCGCTGGTGCCGCAGGTGGACGCGATCGGCAACGAAACCGGCGGCCTGCTGCTGCCCGACATCGCCGTCCCGCGTGGCACATTTACCGGCTGGAACCTGTATAAAGAACCGTATCCGGCGGGCGAGCTGGCGGATCGCGATGGCACGTTTCTCGCTTTCGCCGAGACCGAGGCGGCGCGCGCGGCGGCCGGCGATCCCAGACCGTCGCTGGCGGCGCGGTACGGCGACGGCGGCGCTTATACCGCACAGCGCCGCCTGGCCGTGGACGCGTTGCGGGCGGCGCGGTTGTTGCTGGCCGAAGACGCGGACCGTTATTCGACCGGAGCGTAGTCGCGATGAAACCATGGCGTGCCGCGAAAATTCTGGCTCTGGTGCTGGCCTTTCGGGGTCTCGCCGGGTCCGCAGGCTTCGCGGCCGTCGCGGTCGACAACGAGGTCAAATTCGAGCAGGTCCTGTCCAAATGGATCGTGCAAACCGACGGCACCTGGGTTGTCGAAGCCGAGGTCACGATCCGTCCACCCGCGGAAAACCCGTCCCGCGTCGTCGTCGTGCCACTGACCTGGTCCGATTCAACCGAGCGGCTGACGGTGACCCAGGCCCGGATCGAGCGGGCGGACGGGCGCGCGCTGGACCTGCCGCCTGCGGCCATGCGCGAGGCGCCGCCAACAGGCGACCGTTACTTCCACGAATTCTCCGATCAGCGCCGCCTGTTAATCACCTTCGCGGATGTCGGGTCCACCGACACCTTGGTCGTGCGCACGCAGCGCAACGTCTTTCACCCGCGCGTGCCCGGCGGTTTTATGACCGCGCCGATCCTGGACCGCACTGTCGGCTGGGACGAGACAAATTACACGATCAGCATCCCCTCCGCGATGCCGTTCAAGTTGGAAACGCGCGGGTTCGAGTATCACGCGGAAACCATCATCGACCGCCGGGTGCATTACTTACGCGCGACCAAGACCGATTACCCCGCGCGCGAAATCGCCGTGCTCAGCCAGTTCGACCGTTACCCAGGCTTCTCGGCTTCGACCTTCCCCGACTGGACCGCCTTCGCCCGTGCCTATGAAACCGTGCTGCTGCCGCGCGCGGCCGTGACCCCGCCGGTCAAGGCGCTGGCCGAAAAGCTGACGCAAGGCGAAACCGATCGACTGAAACAGGCGCGGCTGCTGTACGACTGGGTACGCGTCAATATTCGGTTCATTCCGATCCCGCTGGAGGAAACCCGCGCCGATCCGCACGACGCCGCCACCGTCGCGGCCAATCTATATGGCGACGCCAAGGATCACGTGGTCCTGCTGCGCGCCTTGCTCGCGGCGAAGGACATCGCAGCGGAGTTCGTGCTGCTGAACGCGTCCGACAGTTCCACGCTGGCCGGGGCGCCGAACCTGCGGCCGATGAACCATTTGGTGCTTTTCCTGCCTGGGCCGGATGTTTATCTCGACTCCACGCTTGGCGTCGCGCCGTTCGGTGTTATGGCCTTCGCCGAATACGGGAAATCGGCGATTTTCATAGGTGGCGCCGCCCCGGGACGCCGGGAATTGCCGATCCCGTCATCGGGCGAGACCATTTCCGAGACCCGGACCGAGGTCGCGCTGGCGGAAGATGGCGAAGTGACGGGCACCACGACGACCACGGCGCAAGGCGCGTTCGGGGTTTGGTTGCGTAATGTCGCGCGTTCCATCGGCCCGGCCAATCCGGCCGCGGCGGCGGGATTGTTGCGGGAAAATGGCACGCCCGGCAGCGGCGCGTTTTCCTTCGCCGCGCCGATGTCTGGCGCGACGGACTACACAATGCGCGGCACGTTTCACTTACAAAATCAATCCGCGCTGCTGAATGGTGGATTTTTCGTGCCCTGGACCGGCCTGCGGATTCTGCCTCGGCCAGGGGATTTCCTGACCGGGCCGCTGGCGATCGGGAACGAAGGCCGCAATGTCCCGACCTTCTGTTATCCAGGCATGCAAAGCGAGGAAATCACCTTGATCGTTCCCGCCAGCCGCCAGCTCGGTTCCTTGCCGCCCAATCTGAAGATCGAGACGGCATTTCTCCGTTACCAGTCTGAGTGGCGTTTGTCCGGGCGCAAGCTGATTGTCAGCCGGATGTTTCAATCGCTGGTGAAGGGGCCGGTGTGCGACGGGGCGCTGCGCCGGGACCTGCTGGTGGAGATGGCCAAAATCCGGGTCGATCTGGCCAGTCCGATCGGTTTGCGCCAGGAGATCGCAGGGGCTCCGGCCAAGGGGGAACCGGGCAACGGGGCACCGGCCATTGGCGCGGGCGCCGGCGGCGCGGGCAAGCGGTAGGCGGCCCAGTTATCGCGCTTGGGCCGGCCCGGCCCGGTCTTTCCGGATATCCAGGAACAGCAACGGCAGGATCGGCAAGGTCGCGGTCAGCGACAACATCGCCCACCAGGGACCCAATGCGAGCATGGCGCCGGCGTGGAAGCTGGCGGAGAGGACTCCGCCCGCGAACGCGATGTCCCACATCGGCGCCGACAACGCGAAGAACACGGCTTGGCGGTCCGGCGCCAGACGGTGTTGCATGGCCGTGAACCATGTGGCGGTGGAGATCACCTCCGGGATGCCCGCGATCGCCAGCAGCGCCATGGCCATGTAAGCGCCGGTGCTGCCGCTGGGGCATAGCAGCAACAACAGGTGGATCAGGCCCTCCAGTACGCCGGTGATCATGGTCAGGCGGAACGCGGTGGCATGGCGCAGCAAGGCCCGGTTGAACGTGCCGGCCGCCAGCGCACCCAGTACCGCGCCCGCGCCCTGCGCCGCCATCAACCCGGTCCAGGCGGTGTCGGCGGCGCCGAACCAGTCCCGGTTGGCCCAGAACAGGAAGGGGCGGAGGCCGCCCAGCATAACCATGTAGGAAACGGCGCAGACGAGGAGGCCGGCGAGGACGCGGTCGTGACGGACCATCCGCCAGAACTCGCGCGGCAATCCAATGGCGCGTACCGCGCGCGTTTCCGGATTGGCCAATGGCGCAGGCAGGTGAAAAACCGGGATCGCCGCCAGCGCGGTCGCGGCCGCGAAGGCCAGGAAGGCCGGTACAAACCCCAGCACGGCGAGCAGGCCGCCGATCGCTGGGCCAGCGGTCTTGCCGACCCGATCCGCCATCGAACAGAGGCTGTTGCCCGCCAGTTCCATACCCTTTGGCGTGACCGCGCTGCGCAGCGACAAAAGGCCCGGCATCACGAACACATCCAGCGCGCCGATGGCCGCCACCACGGCCTGCAACAGCACGAAGTCCGCGCACCAGGGCAGTGCCGCGGTCAGCGTCGCGCCCGCCAACAGCGCCAGACCGGACACTCTGGGCGCGCCGAAGCGGCGCAGCAGCACGCCGGATACCGGCGCCAGCACGATCTTCGGCAGGATCCGCCAGCCAAGCGATAAAACCAGGGCGCCACCCGCGCCGAATCGGTCTGCGACCAGGATCGGCAGCGCCGCGAGCAGGCTCCAGGATCCGAGATTGGCGCAGATCAGGGCGATCCACAGACCGCGAAAGCGGGGCACCCCGAGCAGGGTCTTCCAGTCACCCATGCAGGCCCGCCGATCGCACGTTGTTGCTCGCCGTTGTCATTGGCGGCGGGGTTTACGCGGATCGGGCCGGGGGCGCGAGGGTGGACAGGGCGGATCGGGCGGGGGGAAGGAAGTGCCGGGGCTCCGCCCCCGTGCGCCGTGAAGAGCGGACGACGCCCGCGAGGGGCGGAGCCCTCGTGTTGTCTGGGGCAAAACTCCGGTGCTTTGTTTCGCCCCGTTGCACTGCGCGGGCGGCGGCGGAATTCCGCCGGGCGCTTAAATGTGGGAAACCATCCCACAATTTTCTGGCGTCTGAAGATATTCGTGGGTATATTTCCCACATTACCTCAGCCAGAAGGAGACATACCATGAAGCCCGTCACCCCCGGCAACCTGCACCCGCCCGGTTTCGATTTCGATATGCCACCTCCGGATGTGCCGCCGTTCGATGGCGGCCGGTTGCCGGCGCCCGCGAAGGGCCCTGCGAACGGCCCGGCGCACTTTGGCCCAGAGCATTCTGGCCCAGAGCATTCTGACCCAGAGCACCGGGTGCCGGGGCCAACGCTCCCGCCGCCGATCGCCACGAACCCCACGATGCAGCCTGGGATCGATAACGTCATGACCGATCCCATCGCCGGGTTTGGCCACGCGATCGGATATTCCTTCGACGGCACCGGAAACAATGTCGCCCACCCCACCCTTGGCGCGGCGGGGGGCGACGAACTTCGCATGGCGCCCGCGCATTTCGCCGCGGGGACGGTGAATACGCCGGTCGACGGGCCAAACGCACGGGTCGTCAGCAACACGATCATGGCCAACGATCCGGAACTCGCCGATATCGGCGGGCGCTCCGCGTACATGTATGCGTTCGGGCAGTTCGTGGACCACGACCTGGATCGCAACCCCAGCCAGACGCCGAATGCCACGAATCAATTGTCCATCGCGGTGCCCGTTGGGGACCCGGCTTTTCCGGCCGGGTCTTCGATTACAATCTCGCGCGCCCAGATCGACCCGGCCACCGGCACTGCGATCAACAAAGTCACGTCGTACGCGGACCTGTCCCAGGTCTATGGGTCCGACGCCACCACGGCCGCGAGTTTGCGCAATGCCGACGGGACGATGAAAACCAGCGCGGGCGGCAATCTTCCGATCGTGAACGGGCAATTCGCCGGCGGCGACGTCCGGGCGGCGGAAAATCCCGATCTGACGTCCTTGGATGTTTTGTTCGTGCGCGAGCATAATTATTGGGTGGCAAAACTGCACGCGGCGCAACCGGCGCTGACGGGCGATCAGGTTTACGACATGGCGCGTGCGCTGACGACTGCAGAATATCAGAATATTCTGTATAAGGAATATCTGCCCGCGCTGCTCGGACCGAACGCGCTGTCCGCGTATCGCGGTTATAATCCCAATGTCAGCGCGCAGATTTTCCAGGAGTTCTCGACGGCGGCGTTTCGCTTCGGCCACACCATCATTTCCCCCACCGAGTCGAAAATCGCCAACGACGGAACGGTGCTGGAACAGAAAAACCTGATCGCGGCGGCAAGCGAGGCGCCATCGGATCTCGCCTTGAACGGCGGGGTTGACGCGCTGCTGCGTAACATGGCCGCCGACGGATCGCAGCGCGAGGGTGTGCATATCGTCAACGAATTGCTGAACCTGTTCAGCCCGGTGCCCGGACAGATTTTCGACCTTGGCGCCGTGGATATCGAGCGTACGCGCGATCTGGGTCTGGGAACGTTGAACGAGACGCGGGTGGCTTTGGGGTTGAAACCCTATACCGGATTCGCGCAGATCACCAAGGACACCGCGCTGCAGGCGCAGTTGCAGCAGGTTTACGGCAGCGTCGACAAGATCGATTTGTTCGTCGGCGGGTTGGCGGAAACCGCGGCGAAGGGTGCGATGGTGGGGCAGACATTCGAAACGATCATGGTCGCGCAGTTCCAAAATCTGCGGGACGGAGACCGGTTGTTTTACGAAAATCAGGGCTTCGCGCCGCGCATGATGGCCCAGATAGAGAATACGACTCTGTCGGACGTGATCCTGCGGACCACCGATACCACGGTCATCCAGGCAAACGCGTTCATCGCTTACGACCGCCATTCCAGCGCCGCGGCGTCCGGCGATCCGTCGAAGCCTCAGCTTGTCATTGGCGTGAACACGGACAACGCGGTCATTTCCGGGGTGAACGGAGTCGATAACATTCTGGTTTCGGGTGCAGGTCTGCATCAGATCTTGATCGGAACGACAGGCCACGATACCTTCGAATTTCTGGGTTCCGGACACCGGGACCTGGTCCAGAACTTCCGGCCTGGTCAGGATATCCTGGATTTCGAGGGGTTAACGGCACCCACGACGTTCAAAGACGTTTCCATCGTGAAAGGACCGAATGGCGGCACGATCGTGAAGGTCGCGGGCAATACGATCGATCTGGCCGGAGTCGATCCGAAGGCGCTGTGCGCGGGCAATTTCCGCTTCAATGAGATGAACCCGGCCTTGCTGGCGGCGCAAATGCCGGGATCGCACTGACGGATTGTTCTGGCTGCGGCCCGTTTCGCGCTCCGGAGCGGACCGCAGCCATCCAATTCCGAAGATATATGTACTACCAACCGCCCTTAAAGTTGACTCGTCGGCTGTCACCCCGTCATGGTCCGCGAAGGCGGACCATCCAAGACTTCCCCGGCAAAAACCAAGGCGTGGATGGTGCGCCTGCGCGCA
>JAYWAX010000672.1:0-3010 GCA_043782125.1 Acetobacteraceae bacterium
CGGCGAGCGTCCCGGTTTCTCGCCGCGCTGCGCGTTCCGCCGCTTTCCCTGCCTCCCAGGCCAGGGTCTGCGCGGCGGCGTCGCGCGCGGCCACGTCGCCGAACACATGCGGGTGGCGCCGGATCATCTTGTCCGAAATGGCCTTGGCCACGTCCGCGAAGGCGAAATGCCCCGCCTCCTCCGCCATGCGGGCGAGGTAGACCACCTGAAACAGCAGATCGCCGAGTTCGTCCGGCAGCGCGGAAAAATCCCGGCGGGCGATGGAATCGGCGACCTCGTAGGCCTCCTCGAGAGTGTAGGGCGCAATCGAGTCGAAGGTCTGCACGTTGTCCCACGGACAGCCGGTCGCCGGGTCGCGCAGCGCGGCCATGATATCGAGCAAACGGCGGAGTTCCGCCTCGGGGGAGGGCGCGTTATCCATGTCCTGGCCGATAAGCGGGCCGCGTGGCGGGCGCAAGGGGCGATTGCCGTCTGGGAAAGGTCTCAGATCGCCCCCGTGAAGCGTGTCTCAGATCCGCGCCGATCCGGCGGCTTGCGCGGCAAAGGCCTCGATTGCCGATAACATGGCCCGCAATTCGTCCACCGATGGCACCAGATCGTGCCCCATACCGGGGTAGCGATAGGTGTGGACCCATGGCGTCAGCGCCACGAGTCCGTCGATCGCCGGGATCAATGCCGGATATCTTGGCAACGCCAGATCGCGCAACGCCTCCAGATCGCGCGTTTTCCCAAAGCGAACATTGGCCAACACCAACAATGCTTTGAGAAGCTTTTGCACGGCTTGCCGGCAAAGATACGCGGCGACCTCCGGAACCGGCGCCGGGGCATCCAGACAGGCGTGTGACGCGCGTATGTCGCGCTCGGCCACAACGAACCATTGGCGGACGACGGCGGCCCGATCCGCCGCGGTCCCGGAATCATCCCCGCTCATAAACGATTATGCCCTCTGTGCGCGCGGCGTAGGGCAGCGTGCCGACGATCCGGCTCATGCGGCGATAGGTATCTTCGTTACATGGAATGACATCGGCCGGCCGCCGGTACGGACGCCGGGATTCCCAACCCGCTTTGCCGGTCAGCTTTTCCGCCGGCGCGTCATCGTCCAGAACCACGAGCAGGTCGATGTCGCTGTCGGGCCCCGCGTCGCCACGTGCGACGGACCCGAACAGAATCACGCGCCTGGGATTAAAATAGGCCACGACGGGATCGAGCAGTTCCGCAGGAACGAGGGATCGCACCATGATGGGTCCCGGCGCGGGACGCGCCAAACAGGTTCAGGCGCTGGGCGCGCCACTCGCCGCAAATTGTAACCCCTGGGACCTGAATCGCGAAGCAAAACCGCGCCGCCGCCGCCCACTGCCCGCCCATGGCGCCGATTTCACGCGGGGGTTACACCACCTCATCTTGTTCCCCGGGGCGCCCGCCTATAGGTTGCGCCCCGTCGCCACGCCGCCGCCAGGATTCGCCCGGACGGACACAAGCCAGACGGGCAGTACACCAGGGAAAGCATGTCTCAGGTACCACTCTATAAACGCGTCCTGCTCAAACTCTCCGGGGAGGCTCTGATGGGCGCCCGCGAGTATGGGCTCGACACGGACACCGTGGCGGCGATCGCGCGCGATGTCGGCGATGTCGTCGCCATGGGCGTGCAGGTCTGCATCGTGATCGGTGGCGGTAATATTTTCCGGGGTGTTTCCGGGGCGTCGAAGGGCATGGACCGGGCGCAGGCCGACTACATGGGCATGCTGGCGACCGTAATGAACGCGCTGGCGATGCAAAACGCCCTGGAACGCGCCGAGGTTCCAACCCGTGTCCAATCCGCCATCCCCATGGCCAGCGTGTGCGAACCCTATATTCGCCGCCGCGCCGAACGCCATATGGAAAAAGGCCGGGTCGTCATCTTCGGTGCGGGCACCGGCAACCCCTTCTTCACCACCGACACCGCTGCGGCGCTGCGGGCCGCCGAAATGGGCTGCGACGCGTTGCTGAAGGGCACCCAGGTGGACGGAGTTTACGCGGCCGATCCGCGCAAGAACCCGAACGCGGAGCGTTATGACCGGCTGACCTACCACGACGTGCTGGCGGCCGATCTTCAGGTGATGGACGCGGCCGCGATCAGCCTGGCGCGGGAAAACAAACTGCCGATTCTCGTCTTCAACATCCACGCCGTCGGGGCCTTTGCCCAGGTGATGCGGGGCGAAGGCCGCTTCACGAGGATTATCGAGGCCGGACACGGCTGATCCACCCCCGGAGAAAACGCCGCCAAACTGGGAGGCACAACGATGCCCGCGGACCTGAAGATTTTGAAAGACGACCTGACGCGCCGCATGGACGGTGCCATGGACACATTGCGCCGCGAATTCGCGGGCCTGCGCACTGGACGCGCCCATACCGGCCTGTTGGAACCGGTGAAGGTGATCGCCTATGGCCAGGAAATGCCGCTGAGCCAGGTCGGCACCATCGGCGCGCCAGAGGCACGGATGCTGACTGTCCAGGTCTGGGACAAGTCCATGGTGTCCGCCGTCGAAAAAGCAATCCGCGAGTCCGGTCTGGGCCTCAACCCCTCCGCCGACGGGATGATGGTGCGGATACCCATTCCGCTGTTGACGACCGAGCGCCGGGCCGAACTGGCGAAAACCGCCAATAAATACGCCGAGGGCACCAAAATTGCGGTCCGCGGCGTCCGCCGCGACGGCATGGAGCAGATCAAGGGCTTCGAGAAAAAGCACGAGATCGGCGAGGATCTGGCCAAGAGCTGGTCCGAGGACGTGCAGAAACTGACCGACCAGTACGTGAAAAAGATCGACGAGAACCTCGCCGACAAGGAAAGGGATATCCGTCAGGTCTGAACGGACAGCATGCCGACTTCAACCCAACCCGCCGCCGTGCGGCAAACCCGGCCCGGTGGCATCGAGCCGCCGCCAACCCATGTCGCCGTCATCATGGACGGCAATGGGCGATGGGCCGCCGCGCGCCATCTGCCGCGAATCGCCGGGCACCGGGAAGGCGCCCG
>JAYWAX010000673.1:0-3006 GCA_043782125.1 Acetobacteraceae bacterium
CGGAGATAAGGATCGACTTTCTCTTTCATGTCGCCGGGCAGGAAGCCGAGACGTTCTCCGGCCTCGACCGCCGGGCGGGACAGCACGATGCGATCGACCTTGCCGGCTTGCAGCATGGCGACGGCCTGAGCGACCGCCAGATAGGTTTTGCCGGTGCCCGCGGGTCCGACGCCGAACACCATCTCATGGCGCGCCAGCGCATCCATATACCGGATCTGGCCGGGGGAGCGCGGTCCGACCGCGCCACGCCGGGTGCGGATGGCGGGTAGGTCGGACAGCGGCAGTCTGGGGTCGACGTCTATGTCGGCCATTTTGATCGCCGCCTCCACATCCGGGCGGCCAACGCTTTCGCCGCGTTCCAGCCGCCGCCACAGCGCCCGCAGCGCGTTTTCCGCCGCCTCCACTTTCACCGCGTCGCCCGAGATCGCCACGCGGTTGCCCCGGCACGACATGCGCACGCCCAAAGCTTGCTCGATTCGGACCAAATGGCGGTCGTGGTCGCCAAGCAGCAGGGGCAACAACAGATTGTCGTTGAACTGGACCGTTATGGCCTTGCCGCCATTGGGCGGGTTGGCGGCGGGGGCGAGGGAGGCGGCGATCTGGGTCAAGCGCTTTGTGTCTCCGGTATAAGGGTTCCCGATAACGAGTTGGTGTGCGCGGCGGCGATATGCGCCGTCGCCGTCGTGCCGATCATGTGGGCTGGTCCGATCAGATGGACCGGTTGCAGATACGGCGAGCGGCCCATGATCTGGCCGGGATGGCGGCCGGGGCCGGTGAACAGAACCTCCATATCCGTGCCGACGCAGGACGCGTTGAAGGCCTGTTGCTGATCGCGCAGCAACGCCTGGAGGATTTGCAGGCGGCGATCTTTTTCGGGCTCGGGCACCTGGTTCGGCGCGCCGGCCGCGGGGGTGCCGGGCCGCTGGGAATATTTAAAGCTGTAGGCCATGGCGAAATCGACCTCGCGGATCAGGTCCATCGTCGCCGCGAAATCCGCCGCGGTCTCGCCAGGGTGGCCGACGATAAAATCCGAGGAGAACGCCATCTCGGGCCGCGCCACGCGCAGCCGGTCGACGATGCGGCGGAAATCATCCGCGGTGTGCTTGCGGTTCATGGCGGCGAGCATGCGATCGGAGCCGGATTGCACGGGGAGGTGCAGGAACGGCATCAGCCCAGGTAAATCGCGATGCGCGTCGATCAGGTCGCCGTCCATGTCGCGCGGGTGGGAGGTCGCGTAGCGCAGCCGCGCGAGATCGGGAATGTCGGCCATCGCGCGCAGCAGCCGGCCGAGGGTCCAGACGCCGCCATCGGGACCGGCACCGTGCCAGGCGTTGACGTTTTGCCCAAGCAAGGTGATTTCCCGCGCGCCCAAAGCAACGAGACGCCGCGCCTCGGCGAGGACGGTGGCGGCGGAACGGCTTTGCTCGGCGCCGCGAGTGTAGGGCACCACGCAGAAACTGCAGAATTTGTCGCAGCCTTCCTGAATGGTCAGAAAAGCGGCCACGCCCGGCTCGGTGGTTTGGTCCGGTAGGTGATCGAATTTATCCTCGGCGGGGAAATCCGTTTCGATCACCGCGCCGCCCGCGCGCGCGGCCTGTGCGACCATCTCGGGCAGGCGGTGATAGGTTTGCGGGCCAAGAACGATGTCGACGAAGGGGGCGCGGGCGAGAATTTCCTTGCCCTCGGCCTGTGCCACGCAGCCGGCCACGGCGAGGATCATGTTGCCTCCGGCGGCGTCTTTCAGGACCCTCAGGCGGCCCAATTCGGAAAAGACTTTCTCGGAGGCGCGGTCGCGAATGTGGCAGGTGTTGAGGATGACCATGTCCGCGCCCTCGGGCGTCGAGACGGGGGTGTAGCCGATTGGTGCCAGCACATCCATCATCCGGCCGCTGTCATACACGTTCATCTGGCAGCCCCAGGTGATGACGTGCAGGCGCTTGCGCGGAAGGGACGTGGGAAAGGAGGTGACGCCGCTCATGAACCGATCTCCGCTGCGCCCAACCGGACGAACCCGGGCGGGACGGCGGGAGACATCGTCGGGGTTGAGCCCCTGGTCAAGCGGGTCGGTGCAAGGTGAACTCCTGACGATAAGAGGAGTTTGCGCCTGAACATGGCTGAGTTGTCAAATGATTCCGTCGCGTGGTGACGGAAGATGATCGGAGGTCCGCCCTGAGGGCGCGGAACAGGGTGGAGCGCCGATATTCCCAGCCGCCGATCGCGTCCGGTTTCCGTATTGCGCCGCACCACAAACCTCTGTTAGCGTCTTCCAGTTTCGCCAAGGGAGACACAGGATGCCCGGCCGCCCCAGCAAACCAGCCAGTCCAGTCCCGGACAAGAAATCGGTTGCCAAAGACGTTGCTCCGCAAGATCCGATGGAAGAAGAAGAAAAGGTCCTCGCCGGACGCCCGGACGTCAATCTGCCCGCGTTATTGACCAAAGACGTTCAGGGCGGATAAAGCGCTTTCCGATCCGAAACGGAGATGGGGGGGCCAGACTTTGTAGGCGGCTGGACCTCAGACAAAAACCGGCGCGACGGTCAAAGGTCCCACAGGCCGGTTCTGCCGCAGACCCGACGCGCCGTCGGCCACGGTGCGCCACACCGCCGCCGACAGCGATTTGCGATCAGGAAACGCCGCCGGATCCAACGGGGCGTGCAACAGCACGGTCACACGCATGTCCAAATGTTGCGTCATCCGCCAGAAATGCGAGGCGATGTCCATGTCGCCGTACCAGGCGAATACCGGCCTCGCGGAGCGTCCGGCGGGCAGTCCGTTCAACCTGTCGTAAACCACTGACACCGGCTGGATCAGCGGCAGCACGCCCTCGCCCTGCGCCAGCGCGAAGAACGAGGACCGGAATGGCAGCACGCGCGAACCGTCGGAACTCGTGCCTTCCGGGAACAGGATCAAATTGCCGCCCGATGCCAAAGTGGCGCGCATCGCGCCGGTTTCCCGCGCCGTCGAGCCGCGCTGGCGGCTGACGAAGACGCTGCGGCCCAATCGGGCG
>JAYWAX010000674.1:0-3003 GCA_043782125.1 Acetobacteraceae bacterium
CGTCTGGATTCGAAGCACCCGGAGCGCGTGCTGGAAAAGGCGGTCGAGCGGATGATCACCCGCGGCCCGCTGCAGCGCCGGCAGATGAAGCACCTGCATGTCTATGCGGGTCCCGAGCATCCGCATGACGGCCAGCAACCCGTTTCGCTGGACGTCGGGGCACTCAATCCGAAGAACAAGAGGGGCTGAGCGCCATGTCAGAGAATCAAACCGGCACGCTGGCCGATCTGAGAGAGGCTCTGGCTGCCCGTCAGGCCGCCACCGCCGCGCAGGGCGGCACTGCCGCGCAAGAAGCCGCCGATATGCCGAAGCGGGAGGTCAAGCGCGATGCGTTCGGACGCTCTTACGCCACCGGCCGCCGCAAGGAATCCGTGGCGCGCGTCTGGGTGAAGCCCGGCAAGGGCGACATCACGGTCAATGGCCGCCCGGTGGTGCAGTATTTCGCACGCCCCGTGCTGCGTATGCTGCTGAACCAGCCCTTCCTGGTCGCCGACCGTTACAACCAGTTCGACGTCGTCTGCACGGTTGTCGGCGGCGGGCTGTCCGGCCAGGCCGGCGCGGTGCGTCACGGTATCAGCCGTGCGCTGACGTATTACGAACCGGAACTGCGCGGCATCCTGAAGGTCGCCGGCTTCCTGACGCGTGACTCGCGCGCAGTGGAACGGAAGAAATACGGTAAGGCCAAGGCCCGCCGGAGCTTCCAGTTCAGCAAGCGGTAATGCGTATTTCGGCGGGTCTTTCCAGATCCTTGGAGGGATTCGACGGTGTTTCGGTAAGGTGAGACCAGATATTCGCCACCGGGTGTCGCGCGAGCGGCGCCCGGGAAGGAATATTTGCGTCAGATTTCGACGCGCACGGTCATCAAGCCACCGGTTCTTCAGCGCCGATCAGCGACTCCAACGGAACAGCCCACGCCGCGTGGATCGCTTTGATCATTTCGACGGTCAGAGGGCGGCGGCGATTGAGAACTTCCGACGCGCGGCTGACGCTGCCAATGATTCCGGCGAGATCTTTTTGCCGGAACCCGTTCTGGTCCATGTGGAATTTGATGGCGTCCACAGGATCGGGCGGCAGAACCGGCCAGTGCTCGTCCTCATAAGCCGAGACGAGAACGGACAGCACCTCGAGTTCGTCGTGCTCCGGCGTGCCGGGTCGCGCGTCCCATAGCGCCTCGATGCGGGCGACCGCCGCGTCATGGCCGGCACTGGTGCGGATGGGCTGGATGGCCATGGAACCTCCTAAAACGCCGAAACCGTCGCGGCATCGACGCGGTCGTATTCCGCGTGGGTGCCTATGAATTTGACGAACGCGACCCGTGCCGAGAACTTGAACGCCACGATCAGGCGGTAATTCCCGCCACAAATGTTGAACACGCACCGCTCCGCGCCGATGGGACTGGCCTTTGAAAAAATGCCCAGTACCGCGTTCATGCTGGTCCAGTTTTGCGTCCTCGCCGACATCAGCCATGCACGCAGAGGCTGTTCCGTTTCCGGATGACGGCGCCAGTACGCTTCGAGGTTCCGTCGGGCGATCACGTTCACCGGCAAGGCATACTACTTCCCAATATGGGAAGCAAACAGAAACTTCCCGAATTGGGAAATTACCGGCGGCGACTGAGCGACGGCGACCAAGGCACCGCGCGAATATTACCGAGTCGTCTCGTTTTAAGACCCTCGTCATGGTCCTGCTCGACCTGACCACGACGAAATGGCGGGCACGTGCTTGAAGTGTTAATATTTGTGCGCTGCCTAAAGGCCTTGGCTCATCCTCGGATTGACCCGGACCGTCATCCGCGTCAGGTGTTCCGGATGAAGATCGCCGCCATTCTTGTCGCCGCGGGCACCGGGAGCCGATTTGGCGCCGAGACACCGAAACAATTTCTGACACTTTTGGGCCGCCCAGTGATTTGGCATGCCGCGCGGGCGTTGATCGGCGCGGGCGCGGCGGTGCAGCCGGTCGGCGACGCCGCATCCATCGACGCGGCGCTGACGGGGTTGCAGCATCTGCCCACGGTGCCCGGCGGTGCCACGCGGCAGGACAGCGTGCGTCTGGGTCTGGAAGCGTTGCTGCCACATGCGCCGGAATTCGTGCTGGTTCACGACGCTGCGCGGCCCTTGGTGCCGGAAGGAACCGTGCCCGCGTTGCTCGCGGCGCTGCGCGATTCGCCGGGCGCGATCCCGGGCGCGCCGGTCGCGGACACGTTAAAACGGGTCGACCAGGGACTGATCCGGGAGACCGTGTCGCGCGACGGATTGTTCCGCGCGCAGACGCCGCAGGCATTCCGCTTCGCGGCGTTGCTGGCCGCGCATCGCGCCGGGATCGTGGGCGCAACCGACGATGCCTCGCTGCTGGAGGCTCTGGGCCTGGCCGTCGCGATCGTGCCGGGGTCCGAATCCAACATCAAACTCACATATCCGGGCGATCTCGCCCAATTGGAGGCCGCGATGGGGGCTGCGATGGTTCCCCGGGTCGGGACCGGGTTCGACGTGCATGTCCTGGCGGAAAACCGGCCGATGGTGCTGTGCGGCGTGGCGGTGCCGCACGACAAAGGCCTCGCGGGCCACTCGGACGCGGATGTCGGCATTCACGCACTGTGCGACGCGATTTACGGCGCATTGGCGGAGGGCGATATCGGGCGGCATTTCCCGCCGGACGAGGCAACGTGGAAGAACGCCGACAGCGCGCGGTTCCTGGCGCATGCCGCCGGACGAATCGCGGCGCGCGGCGGCCGCCTGGTCAACGCGGACGTGACCCTGATCTGCGAACGCCCGAAAATCTCGCCTTACGCTCAGGCGATGCGCGAACGCCTGGCGGCGATTCTCGGTGTCGACATCGGATGCATCTCGGTCAAAGCGACGACAACGGAAAAACTGGGCTTTACCGGCCGGGGCGAGGGAATCGCGGCACAGGCGGCGGTCATGCTGCTGGTGCCGGCGTGAGGCAAAGCGTTGGGGCAATCGGGGCGAGGTAAGAAAAGCGCCGGGGCTCCGCCCCAAAACCCGC
>JAYWAX010000675.1:0-8314 GCA_043782125.1 Acetobacteraceae bacterium
GCCGGTACGGGCGCGGTGCCTTGTGCCAGCGCGGCGGCGACTCCAAATGCGAAGACCCCAGCTGTCACCGGGGCCATCCAGCGAGTCGTTACAGACATCGATCATTCTCCTTCGCCGCCGCCACGGGCCGGACACGCGGCGGACAGTTGAGCGATTGTTGTGTGCGCAACCGGCCAGGATGCCGGGACTTCCTATCGTTTCGCGGATCGGAATACCAGCCAAACCCACCTTGTCTCGAATTGCCGCGCCTGGCGGGCCCGGGACCGGTTTCACCGCAAAATAACCCGGCGGCGCGATCGGCGGCTGCAAACGCGACGAGGCGGCCAACGGCTCCGCGCCGATGGCCGCCTCGCGCGCTTTCAACGGCTTAGAAGACGACGAGGTCTTTGATCTTTGCCTTCACGCCCGCGTTGACCGAGGTTCCGGTCATACGCTTTTCGAAATCGGCCCAATCCTTGAAGTGGCTCTTGGCGCGTTCGTCCATGATGGCCTTGGCGCGGGCTTTGCCGACTTCCGGCAGGGCGTCGAGTTCTTTTTCCGTCGCGGTGTTCAGGTTCACTTTGTGCGCCGCGGCGGCGGGCGCCGTGGCCGCCGGCGCGGGTTTCGGCGCGGGCATGGTGGTAGCGGCCGGCGCGGGAGCCGGGGCCGGAGCCGCAACAGGCGGCTTCGGTGGGGGTGTCGTGCCCGTGGCGGGCGCCTGCGCGAAGGCTGGCGCCATGGCGAATCCCAGCGCCACGAGCGTTGTCAGAAGCCGTTTTGCGATCATTGTCGTTACTCCTTGCGGGCGGACCATACCGCCACGGCGATGGACTCGGAACCAGGGTCCGTGGCGCACCTTCCATCGCACGCGATTATGGGTCAATCGTGGTCGCCTCCGGGCAATTTCGTGCCAAGGCCGATTTTCCCCGGGACGCCGTGCCAATCTTTCCAACCGCTGCTAAAAGACCGTTTCTCACGGAGAGCAAAACGCCATGATGAACGAACTGATCGAGCGTATCGCAGCCCAGACGGGCGTGCCTGTGGACTCCGTCGCGCCCGTCGTTGGCGCGCTGCTGGCGCATCTGGGCGACGTGTTGCCCGCGCCGATCGCGCATGAGGTCGCGATCCTTCTGGGCGTGCATCGCGACGACGGTCAATCGCAGGACGGACCCGATACGGGACCTGCCCCGGGCGGTTTTCTGGGCGGCCTGGCGCGCGATTTAACAGGTGGCGGAACCGCGGCACCGGGCGCCTTCGCCGGCGCCGACTCGCTGATGAATGTCGCGCAGTCGCTTCTGGGCGGGTTCCTGTCCGGGCGCCGCTGACAAGCGCTTACCGGGCCTGTGGATCAGGCGCGCGGTTTGTTCAGAAACGCGCGCCACTCCCGCAACGCGGCGGCGAAAACCGCGAGCGCCAGCGTCTGCGGCGGCTGGCCCGCGCGGTGCAAATGTTCGATCGACACAAGCGCGCCGTCGATCGTCACGGCATAGGCGTTGCCCGTATTGACCTGAGGCGTTCCCGTGCGCGCGGCTTCGTCCGTCAGGTCCAGCAACAGCGCGATGTAATCGTCCCAGGACGCTTCCTCGGTCAGGAACGCGGCGAGCCCGGCATGGGCACCGGCAATGGGGCGCGCCACAGGTTTTCCGTCCGTATCTGTTTCATAATAAAAGACCGGTGTCATTGGCGTCCGCCCCCCACGTCTGGATAGCCGGTGCGGATATGCAAACCGCCGCGCCGGTCGGTGAACCCGGCGATCGGGAATGGCCGTCCGTCCGCATCGGTGCAGGACGGGCCGGACGGGCCGGTGAATCGCTCCTCATTATGCTGTCCGTTGTTATAGGCGTGCTGGATCGCGGCGACGACATCCGCGGCCGAGCATTTGTCCGGGTACATCGTCGAAATGCCTTTCGTGCCGGTTTGCCCGCCCTCGGAGATCTGGAATCGGGTCAGGTTGTACAGTCCGGGGTGTCCAGGGACCAGACGTGGCGCGCCCGTGCCGCTGACGGTTGGCGGATTTCGGCCGCCTGGCCGGCTGTGAAACCCGACCGCGAGGCCGCGCCGATTGATTTCGCCACAGAAAATATGCCGCGTCTCGACCCTTGGCGTGCCGGCCGAGGGCCCCTCGCGGCAGGCACTTTGGGACCGGTCCTCGGCCCGCACCCCGGCGGGCACTGCCAGGATGGCGCCAACAAGCCAAAACGCGGCAAGCCGGCGTGGCGGAAAACAGAGTCGCATGTGCGCGCATTCCTTGTGGTCCGGACTTTGGAACCGGGCGAAACAATAGCGACAGGCCCGGATCGGTGCAACCCGCGCGAACCTGTAATTACCGGCCTTGTTGCGGATCTCGGGAACCTCGTGTAGCAAGAACGCCATCGGCTTGTTCGAAAGACTTTCCATCAGACGGGCCGGATCGTGCTTCATATTTTTTGTGCCATAGCTGAATTGCCAACCGAATGGGGATGGAGCATGCCACGCGGATATATCTATGTCCTTGTTAACAGCTCCATGCCAGGACTGGTCAAGGTCGGCAAAACAACGAGAGACCCGACGCAGAGGGTTGCAGAACTCTCGGGAGCGACGGGCGTTGCGACACCGTTTGTGTTGGCATTCAAACAACTTTTCGATGACTGCGACCTGGCAGAGTTGCAAATCCATTATGAACTCGAATCTCAGGGACATCGAGTTTCGACAGGGCGTGAGTTTTTTCGGACTGAGACGGATGAGATTATCCGTCTCGTTTTGCGGACGGCTGCGGCGTCTGTCGGATCGCCTCCTTGCGGCGATGGTGAGGACGACGATGCTGATATTCTCTTGGAGGCACAGGACGATGAATTCATTCTCCAAGAACACCGAACCGAGGCGCCATGGCAGCCGCTCTTGGACGAAGCGGATAACGCTCGTTATGGGCTGGGCGGCGAGATCGAGGATTCTGTAAGGGCGCTCTCACTTTACAAAGATGCCATTCGCCTGGGTTGCCTGATTGGCTATGAGAGGGTTGGTTCGATGTATGACCTTGGCAAGGTGCCCGGAGGCCACAGGAAGGCGCTCGAATACTTTAGAACCGGGGCCGAAAAAGGGAATTATTACTGCTGGGCGGAGATGGCATCGCTTTTTCACGAAAATGAATCGGATGAGAATGCGACGAAGTGCTGGAAACGCTTTTTCGACGGGCGTTCAGCCAGACCAGATGCTTCGGTCGAGGAGTATCCGTCAAAATTTATAGACAAGGTATGCGATTGCTGTGTATACTGCATGCTCGACAACGAGCACGCAATTTTAATGGAATATCTGTCGAATCTATCGCACAAAATAGACCATTATTGTATTGAAGAAATATCACGTCTCTCCGGCCAGGTGATGAGAACAGATCGGTATAATGGCATTAAGTTTTGGTTATCAGAAGGTCTGGGTATTATCTCCACTCGATCCACTCGATCCACCTGATCCACCTGGGTCGCTGGCGCGGGCACGCCTAATGAGTCGGCGCCGGGGAGGGGGGGTTGACTGTTATCGACGATCGGGCGACGTGCGCGTGTCCATGGACCAGGGGGGTTCATGGGACTGAAGCGCGAAATGTAATGAAAGGCATGCCATGAAATCGATTCTGACGGCGGCGGCGATGGCGATCGTCGCGTTCGCGGGCCCCGCGCTCGCGCAAAAGGCGAAGCAGGATTTCGTCCTGATCAATCAGACCGGGTACGATCTGGAAGAAGCCTATATCTCCCCCGCGAAAACCAATAATTGGGGACCCGACGTTTTCAGCCACAAAATTTTGAAGAAAGGGATGCAGATCGGCGTTCATTTCAACCCGACCGTGCAAACCTGCTTCTGGGACATCAAGCTGGTTTACAATGCCGATCATACGCCCCACGTCTGGAGCGGTGTCGATCTTTGCAAGCTCGCATCGATCACTGTCATGTACGACGCCAAAACCAACACCACCAAAGCGACGTTCAAGTAATTGCACGGCGGGCGCCCGGATCCGGGCGCCCTCCTGCGACTCAAAGCCGGCCGATCAGGCCTTGAACAGCGGGCAGCCACCCTGGCCCAGAGGACGCCATGCCTCGTCCATGGAGATCGTGGCGAGTTTGTCGCAGAAATCGTATTTCGACTTCGCCTCCGACGCTTTCTTTACCTGCCACAGATACATCTGGTGCATGACGCGGCCGTCTTCCCGTACCTTCACGTTGGCATTATAAAAATCGTTGACCGGCGTGGCCTTCATTTTCGCCACCACCGCGTCGGCGTCCGTCGTGCCCGCTGCCTTCACCGCCTTCAGCCAATGGGTGGCGGCGCAGTAATTGCCCGCGTGCAACAGGCCCGGCACCATGCCGCCGAATTTCTCGCCCCAGCGTTTCGCGAACGCGCGGGTGCCGTCGTTCAGGTCCCAATAGAATGAATCGGTGTAGACCAGCCCCTCGCAGACTTTGTGGCCCAGTGAATTGATGTCGTTGATGGCCATGAGGAGGGTGGCGAGGCGGGCGCCGCCTTTGGTCAGACCGAATTCAGCCGCTTGCTTGATGCAATTTTGTAAATCGGTCCCGGCATTAGCGAAACCAATGACTTTCGCGCCGGACGCCAACGCCTGCACCAGATAACTGGAAAAATCCGCGGTCCCCAAAGGTGCGCGCACCGACCCCAGCACTTTGCCGCCCGCCGCCGTTAACGCCGCCGTCGTATCGCGTTCCAGCGCCGTTCCGAATGCGTAATCGGCGGTGATGAAGAACCAGGTGTTCCCGCCTGCGCGCGTCAACGCGGTTCCGGTGCCATGCGACAGCGCGTACGTATCGTATATAAAGTGAATACCGTACGGCGAGCATTGCGCGCCCGTCATATCCGATGTAGACGGACCCGTAATAAGATACGGCCGCTTCTTCTCTTTCGCGACCTGCTGAATCGCCAGGCCGGCCGAACTGCCGGCGCCGTCCATCAACACATCGACCCCCTGCGCGTCGATCCACTCCCGCGCGATCGTCGACGAAATGTCGGGCTTGTTCTGATCGTCCGCCTGGATCGTTTCGATCGGCCGTCCCAGCACGGACCCGCCGGCATCGGCGATCGCGAGTTCGACTCCAAGACGATTGCCGGGACCGCCGACATCGCGGTACGGCCCGCTCATGTCCGACAAGATGCCGATACGGATCGGTTTCGACGTGCTCTGCGCCCGGACCAGCGCGGGCATCGCCAGCGGCGCGGCGGCCAGACCGCCCAATGTCAAACGGCGCGTGAGATTTCGCATCGCGGCAACTCCTTGCTATCGCCGCCATGCTTGCTTCGCGGCGCGGCGCCTTGTAGCGGAAACGGAGAGAATGCACACCCTCGGGGAACCCGTTTCATGCCAATGATGCCCGGAAAAGTCGCGCTGCTGGAACTTTTGAAGCAGGAGGGCGTGAAGGTGATGTTCGGCAACCCCGGCACCACCGAATTGCCGTTGATGGACGCGTTCGCGGTGGAGCGCGAGATCCGCTACATCCTCGCATTGCAGGAAGCGCCCGCGATGGGCATGGCGGACGGCTACGCGCAGGCCTCGGGGCAGTTGGCCTGCGTCAATTTGCACGCCGCGCCGGGCCTCGGGAATGCGATGGGGATGCTGTACGACGCGCAGAAGGCGGGTTCGCCGGTCATCGTCACCGCGGGCCAGCATGAACAAGGGTTCAATTTCACCGAACCGTTGCTGTGGGCCGATCTGCCGGTTGTGGCGCGGCCCTTTGTGAAATGGTCGGAGGAAGTGCGCCGCCTGTCCGATCTGCCGCGCGCCATCCACCGTGCCGCGAAAACCGCTCTGGCTCCGCCCACGGGCCCGGTGTTCCTGTCGCTGCCCGGCGATATTCTGACCGACAGCGCGGACCTCGATCTCGGCCACCCAACCCGTATCGCGCATGGATTCCGGGGCGACGCGGGCGCGATCGCCGAGGCCGCGAAAATTATGGCGCGCGCCAAATCCCCCGTCATTATCGCGGGCGACGCGGTGCCACAGGGCAACGCGCTGCGGGAACTGGTGGATTTCGCCGAGGCCTTGGCGGCGCCGGTGTACGACGAGGGCATGGCGACGCGGGCGATGTTCCCGTCCTCGCATCCGCTGTATCGCGGCGCCCTGGTGCGGTTACCCGCCGCCATCCGCGGCATGTTGGGCCAGCACGATCTGCTGGTGTCGATCGGCGCGGACCTGTTCACCCTGTCGCTGCCGGACGACGTCGAATCGATGCCAGAGGGCATGCCGATCGTTCACCTCGACACCAATCCCTGGGAACTCGGCAAGAACTACCCGGCCAACGTCGCGATCCTGGGGGAGCCGAAGACGACGCTGCCGGAAATGACTCAGGCGCTGCGCGCGGCGCGCTCCGGGGCGGACATGGATGCGGTGGCAAAACGGCTGGAACACGCGCGGGCCGAGGGGACAAGCAGCCTCGCACGGCTGAACGCGACGGCGGATGCGTTGTCGGAACGCCATCCCATCCATCCGCTGGCGTTGATGCAGGCGATCGGGCGGATCGTGCCGGCCAATACGGTCATCATCGACGAAACCGTGTCGTCCGGCGCGAATTTGCGGCGGTTCCTGAAAAGCGACGATCCTCAAAGCTTCTTCGGCATGCGGGGCGGCGGGATCGGCTGGGGGCTGCCCGCGGCGATCGGGGCGAAGATCGCGCTGCCGGACCGGCCGCTGGTGGCGCTGATCGGCGATGGGTCGGCGCTGTACACAATTCAAGGATTGTGGACGGCGGCGCGGGAAAACCTGCGCATGGTGTTTGTCATTATCAACAATTACTCGTACCGAATCCTGAAGCAGCGGACCAACGCGATGAAGGGGCTGGCGGCGCAAACGGATTCGTACGTCGGCATGGACCTCGACCGTCCTCGCGTGGATTTCGTTTCCGTCGCCCGCGGACTGGGCCTGACGGCGCACCGGGCGACGTCATTGTCCGAAATGCGGGATATGTTGGAGGCGGCACTGGCGCATGATGGGCCGACGTTGCTGGACGTGGAGGTCGACCGGTCCTGGAAGCCGGTCTGAGCCGCGCGGCGATCCCTGCGCCGCGCAAGCCTGCCCTTGATCCCAAACCCCGCCATGCGCACAGATGGGCCCAGTACCAACCGGCACAGGGAGTCCGCCATGTCGAGCCACGACTATGTCACCGTCAACGTTTTCACCGCCGATCGCTTCGGCGGCAATCCCCTGGCGGTGTTCACCGACGCGCGCGGCCTGACGGACGCCCAGATGCAGGCCATCGCCCGCGACTTCAACCTGTCCGAAACCACATTCGTCCTGCCGCCGGATAACCCCCAGCACCACGCCCGCGTCCGCATTTTCACCCCCACGACCGAAATGCCCTTCGCCGGCCACCCGAATGTCGGCACCGGCTTCGTCCTGGCCCGCGCCATGGACAACCCGCCCGAACACCTCGTCTTCGAGGAAATCGCCGGCCTGGTCCGCGTCCACATCCTTCGCGG
The DNA here is from genome assembly GCA_043782125.1 of Acetobacteraceae bacterium. Taxonomy (GTDB): domain Bacteria; phylum Pseudomonadota; class Alphaproteobacteria; order Acetobacterales; family Acetobacteraceae; genus Rhodopila. The sequence goes on from JAYWAX010000675.1 coordinate 7,429, forward strand.
CGAGGGCAAAGAGATCGTCGGGACCCGCATCTCCGCCCCGAAAACCCTGTCAATCGGCGACGCGGTGGAAACCGCAACCGTCGCCGCCTGCGCGGGCCTGACGCCAGACGACATTCTCACCACCGCGCACGATCCGCTGAAAGCCTCCGTCGGCGCCGAATTTGCGATCGCCGAGGTCGTCAGCCTGGACGCGCTTGGCCGCGCCTCGCCCGATCTCGCCGCCTTCCGCACGGCCGCGGCAGGCCAAACCGGCAACCTCCGTTTTGCCCTGCTGCTGTATGTCCGGCGCGACGGCGACGCCACCCGCCTGCGCGCCCGCATGTTCGCGCCCCTTGGCGGCGTGCTGGAAGACCCCGCCACCGGCAGCGCCTGCGCCACCCTGGCCGCGCTGCTCACCTCCATGGCGCCCGGCGTCAACGTGTCCCTGAGCTATGAAATCGAGCAAGGCGTCGAAATGGGCCGGCCCAGTTTGCTGATCGCGTCGGCCCGTAAAACCGGCGAGGGGCCCGTGGAAGCCACCGTCGCCGGCGCCTGCGTCCTGTCCGGACGCGGCACGCTGGAGCTTTGAGGTCCTTTGTCCCCACTTCGCCTCTGGCTGCTTTTGGGCGCCGCCTTTCTGACGTTCTCGGTCGGCGCCGGGCTCATGCACGCATACACCGTGTTCCTGGTCACGTTCGTGGAGGTGTTCGGCTGGAGCCGGGCGCAGGTCTCCATCGCCTATTCCGTGGCGCAGTTCGTCAGCGGGTTCAGTTCGCCCCTGGTCGGCTGGCTGGTGGACCGCCTCGGCCCCCGGCGCCTGATCCTGATCGGCGGCGCGACCCTGACCCTGGGGTTGCTGGCGAGTTCGCTGGCCACCGAACTCTGGCACATGGTTGTCCTTTACGGG
>JAYWAX010000676.1:0-2999 GCA_043782125.1 Acetobacteraceae bacterium
CCCGACATCCGGCAGGCTGAGGCGAATTTGCATTCCGCGACGGCGGAGATTGGCATCGCCAAGGCCGCCTTCTTTCCCTCGTTCAAACTGTCCGGCAGCATGGGGCTGCAATCGGTGCAGTTTCACCGGCTCTTCGACCTCAACGCGCGTCAGTTCGCCACCGGTCCCGGCCTGACGATCCCCATCTTCGAAGCGGGCCAGTTGCGCGCGCAACTGCATCTGACCGAAGCGCGGCAGCAAGAAGCGGCGTTGGCCTACCAAAAAACCGTGTTGAGCGCGCTGCATGAGGTCGATAACGCGCTGACCGCCTATCGTTCGGAACAAACCCGCCGGCAGTTCCTGGGGGACGCGGTGGCGGAAAACCGCCGGGCGCTGGAACTGTCCCGCGCCCGCTACGCACAGGGTGTCACGGACTTCCTCACTGTGCTCGACGCGCAGCGCAACCTGCTGGCGAACGAATTGTTGCTGGCGGACAGCATCACCACGGTCTCAGCGAATCTGGTTGTCCTATATAAAGCGCTTGGCGGCGGGTGGGAGGCCGATCTACCGGTTGCGCCGCCGGTCCAACCGGCGGGAAAGACCGCGTCTTAACCAAAATCTTTACGACTTGTTCATACGCGCGCGTCAGCCTCTCGTCGTATGCGAACCGGCCCTCATCCGCCTCTGGCCCGCCGTCCCGCCCGTTCCCGGCGTCAGCGCCGCGCGGCCTGGCTCGCCGGTCTTGTCGCCCTCGGCCTGTACGCGCCGGCGGCAAAAGCCCAGTTGCTGAGCTCGTTTTTCCCTGAAGGCGTGCCGGGCTATGGCACGGCCCAGGGGGTGACCGTCCGCTCCCGGCTGCGCCCGGGGTACGAGCCTTTGGGCGTGCGTTTGGATACCTTGACAATTCGCCCGCAGGTCAATTTCGGCTTCGGTTACGACGACAATATTTTCGGGGGCGCGGGCCGCCGCGGCGCCTGGCGGGTCTCGGCCAGCCCCTCTGTCCTCGCGGGGATCGAACGCGCGGGGGTCAATCTCGGGCTTTACGCTTCCGCCGACGATGTTCGCTATTTGAACGCGCCGGCCCAGAACCGCGCGGACGGCGCGGTGTTTCTGGGCGGAACCCTGCCCGTCGGCCGGGACAAGCTGACTCTGGGCGCGGGATACCTGACCCGCCACCAGGACCGGTCCGAACTCGACGCGCTCCCATCGGACCGGCCGGTGGCATTCCGCGTCGCCAATCTGCGCGCCGCCTATGCGTCCGAGTTCGGCCGCCTGACCGCCACGCCATCGTTCGAGCTCAACCGTTGGCGCTTCGGCGACACCAGCGTGTTCGGCGTGCCGGTGACCCAGACCACGCGAGACCGCACCACGGCGCAAGGCGCGGTGACCTTGCGCTGGTCCTGGATGCCCGGCCGCGACCTGCTGGTGATGAACCGAGTCCTGGACACCCGCTACGACCGGCCCGGCATTGGCCTGGCCTCCAATAATTCCACCGCCTGGCAAACCATGATCGGCATGGATTACGACGCCAACACACTGTGGCGGTACCGCTTCGTCGGTGGCGTCGAATACCGCGAGTCCGCCTCGCCTTCGATCCCGCCCACCACCACGGGGATTCTGGAAGGCGAGGTGACCTGGTCGCCGACCGGCCTGACCAACGTCCGCGCCACCGCCACGCGGGGCGTCGAGGATGCCGCGCAATCCGGCCTGTCGAGCTTCACCTATACCAGCGCGAGCCTGACCCTGGATCACGAGTATCTGCGCGACGTGCTGCTGAACGCCTCGGCATCGCTGCGTCATGCCGCCTTCAACAGCACTGGCGGTCAGCAACTGGGCCTCGCTTTGGGCGCGGGCGTGACCTGGATGATCGACCGTCACATCCGCATGTCGTTGACCTACGACCGCGCCGATATCCGTAATCTCCGATTGCCCGCCGGGCGTGTCGCGGGCGACTATTCCCGCGACCTTGGCATGCTGACCCTTCGTCTGGGCTTGTGATCGGGACGGCTCAGCTTCTGGGGCTGACGTTCGCCGATATCGCGTTGGAGGCTGTGGCGGCGGCGATCGCTGCGCGCCCGGTGGATGCGCCCTTCGCCTATGTCGTGACGCCGAACGCCGATCATCTGGTCCGCCTCGGGCGCGATCCCTCCTTGCGGCCAGTCTACCTTGGCGCCTGGTTGCGCCTGCTCGACTCGCGCGTGGTTTCGGGGCTCGCGCGCATGTGCGGCCTGGCGGCGCCGGCGGTCGTGCCGGGCAGCGATCTGACCGCCATGCTGTGCGCCCGGCATATTCGTCGCGAGGATCGGGTGACGATCGTCGGAATGCGCCCGGACTGGCTGCCTGCCCTGGAAGCCGGATGCGGGTTGGCCCCCACGGCGCATTACAATCCGCCCATGGGCTTCGATCGCGACCCGGCGGAGATGGCGAAGGCCGTGGCGTTCGTCCTGGCGAACCCCGCCCGCTATGTTTTCCTGGCCGTGGGCTCGCCGCGGCAGGAAAGATTGGCGGCGGCCGTGGCGGCGACCGGGCGGGCCGTCGGAACCGGGTTGTGCGTCGGCGCGAGCCTCGCGTTCCTGGCGGGTGCCGAGCGGCGGGCGCCGGTCTGGATGCGGCAGCGCGGCCTGGAGTGGGCCTTTCGTCTGGGTAGCGATCCCGTCCGGATGGCCAGGCGGTACTTGTTGGACAGCCCGCGCGCGGTGCCGATGCTGCTGCGCGAACGCGCCGCGCGCCGGGCTGCCCGCTTTTAGACGCAGACGGGCGCATGCGGCTGCCGTGTTGCGATCGCGTGACACAGAATGCGATTCAAACGCGATCGGGCCGTTTTTCGGTCCCGCTGGCAAGGAACGCGGATTTGATGCCCGGCATTGCTTGACCTGACGGGGCGTCACCAGTAGAACCCCGGACTTCCTGCCGCCGGTGTAGCCGGCCGGCCGATCCATACAGAGGCGACAGACCCGGCACCATGGCCAACAACGCATCCGCGCGAAAGCGTATTCGTCAGACCAAAGTCCGCACCGCGC
>JAYWAX010000677.1:0-2987 GCA_043782125.1 Acetobacteraceae bacterium
GTGGGGGCACAGTTCCGTCGGACCGGCGCGTGGTCGCCGCCCATCCAGGCGCCGGCCATGCCGCTGGTTTGCACCAGTGCCGATGGCGAGATCGTGACCGGCGACCAACCACCAAGGCTGTCCCTGATCATCTCGGGGCCCGTGCCGCCGCGGTCGGATGCGCGCGACGCCGAAACGGTCCGGTTGGCGCTTGGCTCGTAAGCGTCGTGGCGAGCACACATTGTTTCCGGTCCCTGCCTCATGATCTCCTGTCATCATGATGACGGAGAGGCCCCCCCTAAATGAACGACATGACCATCGGTTCCGATACGATCACTCATACGAGCGATCGTATGAGTGCTCCCAGACAACGCATCGAGATCATCACCGGCGTTGAGCGCCGCCGCCGTTGGTCATGGGACAAAAAGCGGGCGATCGTCGAGGAGAGCCGGCTGGCGCATGCGTCGGTGAGTGAGATCTGTCGGAAGCACGGCATCGGCACGGGCCAGCTTTATACCTGGCGGCGCGAACTCTTGGGAGCGCGGCGCGCTGGCGAAGGATGTTTTGCCCGTGTCGAGGTGACCGGCGAACCCCATCGGCTCGCTGGCCCGGCAGCCGGATCGGCGAGCGTCATCGAGATCGCGCTTCCCGGCGGGGCGTCGGTGCGGGTGGGCGAGGGAGTTGACGAGGCGGCGTTGCGTCGTGTGCTCGCGGCCTTGCGCGGATGATTGGGCCGCCGCCTGGCGTTCGCGTGTGGCTGGCGTGCGGGCGAACCGACATGCGCAAGGGCATGGACGGACTGGCGATGCTGGCCCAACAGGTGCTGAACGAAAATCCGTTCGACGGCGCTTTATTCGCCTTTCGCGGCCGCCGCGGCGGGCTGGTCAAGCTGCTGTGGTTCGATGGACAGGGCCTGTGTCTGTTCAGCAAGCGTCTGGAACGTGGCCACTTCGTCTGGCCGGCGACCGGCACCGGGCGGGTGTCGCTGACACCGGCGCAACTGTCGATGTTGCTGGAAGGCATCGACTGGCGAATGCCGAAACGTGTGACGCTCCCGGAACTGGCGGGATGATCACGATATGGTTACGAAGAATTCATTTGGCCCGATTCGGCGTGACGATTCATGCCTCGCCGCATGTTCACCGCGCCCGCGACCTTGCCCGATGATCCGCCAACGTTACAACTGATTCTGCGCGCCGCGCTGGCGGAGATCGAACGGCTGCAACTGCAACTGGCCGGTTTGCGCCGCAACCGGTTTGGCCGCCGCTCGGAACAACTTGACGATGAGCAATTGCAACAAGGGATCGAGGACCTTGAGCAGTCGGTCGCCGAACAGGAAGCCGGGCTCGATGCCGCGGCGGCGGCAGCCGCGGAACCATCGAAATCAGAGTCCGATACCGCGCCCGCCTCGCCGCGCGCCAAACCGAAGCGCAACCGCGGCGCGTTGCCCGCGCATCTGCCGCGCGTTGAACTGATTGTCGATGTCGAGGACAAAGCCTGTCCCTGTTGCGGCGGCGCGATGCACGTTATCGGCGAAGACCGTGCGGAGATGTTGGATTACGTGCCGGCCCAGTTGCGGGTGAAGGTCATCCGCCGGCCCCGTCATGGTTGCCGGGCCTGTGAAGGCGCGGTCGTTCAGGCGCCCGCGCCGGAACGACCGATCGACGGTGGAATGGCCACGGAGGCGCTGCTGGCGCACGTGCTGATCAACAAATATTGCGACCATCTGCCGTTGTATCGTCAGGCCCAGATCTTCGCCCGCGCGGGCGTGACGCTCGATCGTTCCACATTGTGCAACTGGGTGGGCCGCGCCTGCTGGTGGCTGACCCCGCTGCACGAACTGATGATGACCACCGTGCTGGCTTCGCCGAAAATCTTCGCCGACGACACGGTCCTGCCGGTGCTTGATCCCGGCCGGGGCAAGACGAAGACCGGACGGCTGTGGTGCTACGCCGTCGACAACCGCCCGTGGCGCGGGCCCGGTCACCCAACAGCCGTTTACATCTACAGCGAAGACCGCAAGGGCGTTCACCCGGAGGAGCATCTGAAGGGTTACAGTGGCTTGCTCCAGGTCGATGGCTACGCCGGGTTCAACGGTCTGCTCACCGCTCCCGCCGGCGATCCCCCTCAACTCGCCTTCTGCTGGGCGCACACGCGGCGGAAGTTTTACGACATCTTCACCGCGACGAAGGCGCCGCTGGCCGACGAAGCCTTGCGCCGGATCGCGGCACTTTACGCGATCGAAATCGACCTGCGCGGCCAGCCCGCCGAAGTCCGCCAGCGTGTGCGTCAGCAACGAAGCCGGTCGCTGGTCGAGGCGATGCGGGTCTGGTTGAACGAGACACTCGCTCGCGTCTCCGGCCGGTCCGCGCTGGCCCAGGCAATCCGTTACGCGTTGAACCACTGGGAGGGGCTGATACTCTTTCTGGATGATGGCCGTCTGGAACTGGATACCAACACTGTGGAACGTGCCATCCGGCCGGTCACGCTGTGCCGAAAGAACGCTTTGTTCGCGGGCGCCGATAGCGGCGGCCGGCACTGGGCGATTGTCATGACGCTGATCCAGACGGCGAAGTTGAACGGTGTCGAGCCGCTGGCGTGGCTGACCGATGTGCTTGAACGCGTCGTGTCCGGGCAAACCAAACGGAACCAACTCGATACGCTGCTCCCGTGGAACTGGAAGGCGGCCAAGGAAGCCGGGACCGGATAAAACGCTGGATCGATCTGTCATAACGGGCAACGAAGATGCCTCGCGCGGAACCCGGCGACGCCGGGGTGCAACAAATAATCCGAGGGCGGGTGCTGATCCTTGGTCTCTCATCGTGGCGGGAAAAGATCACAAGACGGGGGCGTGCCGCAATGTGTGCTCGCCATGACGCTTACCCTTCGTCCGCGCCTCACTCCGCCTGACGTGCTTGGTAAATTCGTGGATGAATGTGGATGGCAGCGGACCGTGGCGATGCAAGGCCTCGAAGGTGAGGATGTCTGCCTCGGTTGGGGTTAGCTGC
>JAYWAX010000678.1:0-2986 GCA_043782125.1 Acetobacteraceae bacterium
GATCGCGCTGCTCGACGTCATATCCGGCGGGCGCTGCCTGTTCGGCTTCGGCCGCGGCGCCGCGCGCGTCGAATACGACGGCTTCCGTATTCCGATGGATGAGGCCCGCCCGCGTTTTAAAGAAGGTCTCGATATCATCCGCCTTGGCCTGACGCAGGAAAGTTTCGAGTATAAAGGCCAGTTCTTCGACATTCCCCGCACCTCGATCCGCCCAGCTGCGATCTCGCGCCCGGAGACGCGGTTCTACGGCTCCGCCAACAGCCCCGAATCCGCGAAGCTGCTGGCCACCTCCGGCCTGGGCTTGCTGATCGTGATGCACAACGAATGGTCGAAAGCCGCGCACGAGGTCTACGACTTCCACCAAATGGCGATGGCGGCCGGGCACGCGCCGCGCCCGCCGGTCATCCTGACGAATATCTCATGCGCCGAAAACGGTGCGGAAGCCCGGGACCGCGCGGTCGAGTGGTTGGGCCGGAAATGGGATTCCGTCGATAATCACTATCGGTTTTCCGACGGCGGCCTCGCTTCGGTGAAGGGGTACGAAGCCTATGGCCGGATCGGACGGACTTACGCGAAGATGACCGATCTGGATCACCGCAACAAAATGACCGACACTTATGTGAAAATTCAAATCGTTGGTTCGCCGGACGAATGTCTGGACCAAATCAAGATGTTGCGCGCCTATACCGGTCTCGATCATCTGGTGTGCGAGTTCGGTTACGGCGGGCTGCCGCATCACGAAGCCGAACTGAACATGCGCCTGTTCGCCGACAAGGTCATGCCGGTCCTGCAACGCGACAAACTGTTCACCGCGCCGCCGGAAATCATTACTGCGCCGCCGGTGTTGCAAGACGAAGGCGTGTTCGTTCCGGCCTGAGTCTCTCGCGAGGATAAAAATTTACCCTTCCCTCCTGCGCCCGCGACCGGACGCGGGGGGTTTTCGCTTTTCACCGCCTTGTGTTACCGAATCGCCAACTGCGTATCGTTCCAACCCTGGCCGCTTGCGCCCGAAAGGACCTTGCCATGGCGGGCTCCCGCTTTTTCTGCGCTCTCCTGGGTTTCTCCATCGCCGCCCTGGTTCAAGCCGTCGCGCCGGTCAGCGCAGCCGAGACGCCGTTGGAACGCGGCACCTATCTGATGCGCGGCATCGTCGCTTGCGGCAATTGCCATACACCGAAAGGCCCCGATGGCATCGCGCTCCCAGACCGGGAACTGGCGGGCGGTCTGGTCATCGATACCCCGGTTTTCCGCGCCGTCGTGCCGAACATCACGCCGGACAACGAAACCGGCATCGGCAAGTGGACCGGCGATCAACTCGTCGCCGCGATTCGCGAGGGCAAACGCCCCGATGGATCGATCATCGGCCCGCCCATGCCGATCGAAATGTATCGCGCGATGTCGGACAGCGACGCCCGCGCGATCGTAGCCTACCTCCGCGCGATCGAACCGATCCGCAACGCCACTGAAAAATCGACCTACAGGATTCCCCTGCCCGCCTCGTACGGGCCACCGGTGGGCCATGTCGCCGACGTGCCGCCAGCCAACAAACTGGCTTACGGGAAATATCTCTCGGATATCGGCCATTGCATGGATTGCCACTCACCGCTGGTCCGCGGCCAGTTGGACCTGACGCGCGCCGGCATGGGCGGACGCGAACTTGGCGCGTTTCCCTCCGGAGTCACCGTCACCGCGAACCTGACCTCCGCCAATCCCGACGGCATCGCGAAATGGACGGATGCGCAGGTGAAACAATCGCTCGTCACCGGCATTCGCCCGGATGGACGCCATTTGGTCCGGCTGATGGCGTTCGATTGGTACAAAACCATCGCCTCAAAGGATCTCGACGCGCTGGTTGCCTACCTCAGGACCCTGAAACCGGCCAGGCAGTGACGCCCAGAACTGGCCCCTCGGGATCCGCAGGCACAGTCCAGGGCCCGGTGAAGACATCGGGCGCGCGCCGGAACCACGATCGGCGGCCCAACGGCAACGGACCATGACACCGAAGGCGCGTCCACCGGGGACCGCGCCATTCGCCGCCTCTGGATAGACGGGCGAATGCCGGATTTCATCTTGGAACACGCCGCCGGCGGGCGCGTCGCCGGCGTGGACGAAGCCGGCCGAGGCCCCCTCGCCGGACCCGTCATGGCCGCCGCCGTCGTCTTCCCGCATGGCGTGCCCCCCGGCCTCGCCGCGCTGCTGGACGACTCGAAAAAACTCAGCGCAGCCCAGAGGCAAATCGCCTTCGACGCGATCCGCTGCTGCGGCGCGGCGGAGTTCGCCATCGCCGCAGCGTCCGTCGCCGAAATCTTCGCCCTCAACATCCTGGGTGCCTCGCTGCTGGCGATGCGCCGCGCCGTCGCCCGCCTGCCCGCCGCCCCGGATTTGGCGCTGATCGACGGCAACCGCGACCCCGGCCTCGCGTGCCCCACCCGCCTGGTCGTCGGCGGCGACAGCAAAAGTCTGAGCATCGCAGCGGCCTCGATCCTCGCCAAAGTCGTCCGCGACCGTGCCATGGCCCGCCTCGCCCGCCGCTACCCCGGCTATGGCTGGGACCGAAACGCAGGCTACCCCACCGCCGCCCACCGCGCCGCCCTCGCCACCCTGGGCATAACCCCACACCATCGCGCCGGATTTGGCCCGGTGGCACGACTGGTCCGCGCCTGGGACTGAGTGGCGAGAGCGGCTGGTGCGACGGACCGAGACCACCGTCACGCTCGAGCCGTGCAACCCACGGAAGCAACTGGACCTCGACGCCGGCTCAATCGAGCAAATCTGGCGGGTGATCGACTGGCAGGAGGCGATGGGATTTTCGTGAAGGAGGGCTGGAGGTAAGACGACGTGGAATCGGACGAACCGGAGGCGCGCCATTCCGCGTATTCCTTTTAAGAAGGCCTGTCCCTCCGGCTCAGGAGGCAGGGACAGGCCGCCCACTGTTATCGCCCTTCACATGCCCTGTGGACGTTTCCGCCGACCTGGAATTGAGCAA